>NZ_JASCOP010000022.1:0-41778 GCF_029959395.1 Stenotrophomonas sp. PS02300 | reverse complement strand
GCCGAGCGCCTTGGCCACGTCATCAGGCAACGCAGCCGCCGGGAAGCGGCTGCGCGCCGGCAGCAACAGGGTTGCCGTGGCCATGGTCAGGTCAGTCCAGGTACTGGACGCTGACGATTTCGTACTCGCGCTGCCCGGCCGGGGCGTCGATCACGATGCTGTCGCCCTCGTTCTTGCCGATCATGGCACGCGCCACCGGCGAGGAAATCGCGATCAGGCCGAGTTTGATGTCGGCCTCCAGGTCGCCCACGATCTGGTAGCGCTTCTCTTCATCGCTTTCCACATCAGCCAGCTCGACGGTAGCGCCGAACACGACCTTGCTGCCGGCGTTGAGCTTGGTGATGTCGATGATCTCGGCATGCGACAGCTCGCCTTCCAGCTGCTTGATGCGGCCTTCGATGAAGCCCTGCTCTTCGCGCGCGGCGTGGTACTCGGCGTTCTCCTTGAGATCGCCGTGTTCACGTGCCTCGGCAATGGCCGCGATGACCTTGGGGCGCTTGACCGACTTCAGGTGGTCAAGCTCTTCGCGCAGACGCTGCGCGCCCTTCAGGGTGATCGGTGCTCTCATGCGTTCAACTCCTTGTGCAGCTCCTGCAGCGACCAGACCGGGCCGGTACCGCGGAATTCCAGTGATTGCACCAGCGCCTTGGCGCCGGCAATGGTGGTCGAATAGGTGACGCGGTGCTGCAGCGCCTCGCGACGGATCGAGAACGAGTCGTTGATCGCCGCACGCCCTTCGGTCGTGTTGACGATATACACGATCTCGCCGTTCTTGATCGAATCGACGATGTGCGGGCGGCCTTCGACGACCTTGTTGACGATCTCGCACTGCATGCCGTGCTCCTGCAGCCACGCCGCGGTGCCACGGGTGGCCACCAGGCTGTAACCGCGCTCGAGCAGTGCCTGTGCGACCGGCAGCACGCGCTTCTTGTCCGGGTCACGGACCGACACGAAGGCCTTGCCCAGCGGCGGTGCCTTGATGCCACCGGCTTCCTGCGCACGCGCGAAGGCGGCGCTGAAGCTCCGGCCCACGCCCATCACCTCACCGGTGGAGCGCATTTCCGGCCCGAGGATCGGGTCGACGCCCTGGAACTTGGCGAACGGGAAGATCGCTTCCTTGACCGAGTAGTAGTCCGGCACGATTTCCTTGGTCGCGCCCTGCTCGGCCAGGGTCTTGCCGGCCATGCAGCGCGCGGCGATCTTGGCCAGCGGCATGCCGGTGGCCTTGGACACGAACGGCACGGTGCGCGAGGCACGCGGGTTCACTTCCAGCAGGTACACGATGTCCTCGCCGTTCTCGCCGGCCTGGATCGCGAACTGGGTGTTCATCAGGCCCACCACGTTCAGGGCCTTGGCCAGCTCCACCACCTGGCGGCGCAGCTCGGCCTGGGTCTCGGCCGACAGCGAGTACGGCGGCAGCGAGCAGGACGAATCGCCCGAATGCACGCCGGCTTCCTCGATGTGCTCCATCACGCCGCCGATCAGCACGTTGCCGTCCTTGTCGGCAATGATGTCCACGTCCACTTCCACCGCGTTGTCCAGGAAGCGGTCCAGCAGCACCGGCGAATCGTTGGAGACCTTGACCGCATCGCGCACGTAGCGCGCCAGGTCGGACTCACCGTAGACGATTTCCATCGCACGGCCGCCCAGCACGTAGCTCGGGCGCACCACCAGCGGGTAGCCGATCTCGCGGGCCAGCAGCAGGGCTTCCTGGTCGTTGCGGGCGATGCGGTTCGGCGGCTGCTTCAGGCCCAGCTTGTCCACCAGCTGCTGGAAGCGCTCGCGGTCTTCGGCCAGGTCGATGGAGTCCGGCGAGGTGCCGATCACCGGCACGCCGTTGGCTTCCAGCGCGCGCGCCAGCTTCAGCGGGGTCTGGCCGCCGTACTGCACGATCACGCCCTTGGGCTGTTCCAGCTCGACGATTTCCAGCACGTCTTCCAGCGTCAGCGGCTCGAAGTACAGGCGGTCGGAGGTGTCGTAGTCGGTCGAGACGGTTTCCGGGTTGCAGTTGACCATGATGGTTTCGAACCCATCATCGCGCAGCGCCAGCGCCGCGTGCACGCAGCAGTAGTCGAACTCGATGCCCTGGCCGATGCGGTTCGGACCGCCGCCCAGGATCATGATCTTGTCGCGGTTGCTCGGCGCCGCTTCGCACTCGTCCTCGTAGGTCGAATACAGGTAGGCGGTGCTGGTGGAGAACTCGGCGGCGCAGGAATCCACGCGCTTGTACACCGGGCGCACCTTGAGCGCACGGCGCAGCGCGCGCACGCCCGCTTCGTTGGTGCCGGTCAGCTCGGCCAGGCGCGCATCGGAGAAACCGGCGCGCTTGAGCTTGCGCAGGCGGGCGGCGTCGAGTGCGTCCAGGCCATCGGCAGCCAGCTGGGTTTCGGCCTGGATGATCTCTTCGATCTGGTCCAGGAACCACGGGTCGATGTGCGACAGCGCGAACACGTCTTCCACGCTGAAGCCGGCGCGGAATGCATCACCCACGAAGAACAGGCGCTCCGGGCCCGGGGCCTTGAGTTCACGCTTCAGGGTGGTGATGTCGTCTTCGTTGGCCAGGTCCAGGCCGGTCGGGTCGAGGCCGATCTTGCCGGTTTCCAGGCCACGCAGTGCCTTCTGCAGCGATTCCTGGAAGGTGCGGCCCATCGCCATCACCTCGCCCACCGACTTCATCTGGGTGGTCAGGCGGGCATCGGCGGCCGGGAACTTCTCGAAGGCGAAGCGCGGGATCTTGGTGACGACGTAGTCGATCGACGGTTCGAACGAGGCCGGGGTCAGGCCGCCGGTGATTTCGTTCTTCAATTCGTCCAGGGTGTAACCGACCGCCAGCTTGGCGGCGACCTTGGCGATCGGGAAGCCGGTGGCCTTGGAGGCCAGCGCCGACGAACGCGACACGCGCGGGTTCATTTCGATGACAACGACGCGGCCGGTGGTCGGGCTGATGCCGAACTGCACGTTCGAACCGCCGGTATCCACGCCGATCTTGCGCAGCACGGCGATGGAGGCATCGCGCAGGCGCTGGTATTCCTTGTCGGTCAGGGTCTGGGCCGGGGCCACGGTGATCGAGTCACCGGTGTGCACGCCCATCGGGTCCAGGTTCTCGATCGAGCAGACGATGATGCAGTTGTCGGCGGTGTCGCGCACCACCTCCATCTCGAATTCCTTCCAGCCCAGCACCGATTCTTCCACCAGCACTTCGGTGGTCGGCGACAGTTCCAGGCCGCGGGTCACGATATCGACCAGCTCTTCGCGGTTGTAGGCGATGCCGCCACCGCTGCCGCCCAGGGTGAAGCTGGGGCGGATGATGGTCGGGTAGCCGACGCGGGTCTGGATCTCGATGGCTTCTTCAAGCGTATGGGCCACGGCCGCGCTCGGGCATTCCAGGCCGATCTCGCCCATGGCCACGCGGAACAGCTCGCGGTCTTCGGCCATGCGGATCGCATCGCGCTTGGCGCCGATCAGTTCGACGTTGTACTTCTCCAGCACACCATTGTCGGCCAGGTCCAGGGCGCAGTTCAGCGCGGTCTGGCCACCCATGGTGGGCAGCAGGGCGTCGGGCTTTTCCTTGGCGATGATCTTCTCAACCGTCTGCCAGTTGATCGGCTCGATGTAGACGGCGTCGGCCATCTCCGGGTCGGTCATGATGGTGGCCGGATTGCTGTTGACCAGCACCACGCGGTACCCCTCGTCACGCAGGGCCTTGCAGGCCTGGGCGCCGGAGTAATCGAACTCACAGGCCTGGCCGATGACGATCGGGCCGGCACCGATGATGAGGATGGTCTTTAGATCAGAACGCTTTGGCATTGTCTTCTCGGTAATCCGTACAGCGTGGTCGGGGGGATCGCACGCTGCGATCAGTAATTAGGTGCTTGGAACTTCACACCGCACGTGGCTTCCATCGTCTTCATCATCCGCCGATAGTCGCCTTCGGTCGGGTTCTGCAGGTCGCCGTAGGTTGCCAATACGCGTTTGGCTGTTGGGGAGGAAGCGAACGTCTGAAGTGCGCTGAAAAGGGAATGTGGCGGGGTGGGGAACGATCGCGCGGCAGGCTGGCCGCCCGACCTGATCGCTTCGGCGTTAGCTGGTACTAGTGCGCCCTGCATATGCGAGGAGAAGGCGTCGCCAAACCACTGTCCTGCTGGCGTGGCAAGGAACGTCATCCACGCATCAACGTCATCTTGACCCGTACTACCCAAGCCCATGATCACACTGTTGGTGGCGTGGTGCTCCAAGCCTTTCTTTAACTCATCGGAAACGCAAGCGCGCTGGGCGTCGTCGATGCTGCGGTTGAACTCGGCCAAGAAGCCGCTACCAATCATGACGTCGTACGTCTTCGCCCAGAATGCGTCCATGCCCAGCGCATGGTTGAGCGCTTTAACTGAGCTCCGGGACGCCTCGGCGGCATGGACGGACGGGACCATGGCGATCAGCAGGGCGGCAATGCAGACATGCCGTTTGGCAAGCCCGCCCCATCCATGCATTGGCTGCCGGGCATGTGCAAAGCGGCAGTCAGCTGGTCTCGAAGCAATAGATGGGTTGCGCATGGGCATCTGCTTTTCCGAGTCAGTTCTTGGGAGCGACATCACAACGGCTCAACAACTGTTCCCGCACCGCGCTGGCACGCTCGGCGCTGAGGGTGGAATCATGCGCATCCAATTCGCG
Organism: Stenotrophomonas sp. PS02300; assembly: GCF_029959395.1. Taxonomy (NCBI): domain Bacteria; kingdom Pseudomonadati; phylum Pseudomonadota; class Gammaproteobacteria; order Lysobacterales; family Lysobacteraceae; genus Stenotrophomonas; species Stenotrophomonas sp. PS02300. Next base: position 37,113 of record NZ_JASCOP010000022.1, on the reverse strand, counting down.
TATGAACGCACTCCAAGCAGGCCGGGCAACAAACGCATCCACTTCCGCCGAAGGCGCCGTAGTCGGAACGGGCAGATCCCCGGGCGCGACGCCCGAGGCAGCAGCCATCATCACAGCGCTCCAGTCCTTGCTGTACTGCGCACCTGCCGGTGTATTGAAGAAAGCCAGCCAGACGGCCGCTTCGGCCTCACCATCGACCTTCAGCGCCGTCCGCAACGGCTCGAGGTTCCAATCGGCCACCGCATCGATCATCACATCGACCATGCACGCCTGCGTCGCCTCGGGCAGCTGCGCGATCTGGGCGGACGAAGCAAGACGCTTGCTCATTTCCTTGCGCATCGACTCCATCGTCTGGTAGTAACCAAACCGGCTGGCCAGCTGGGCCAGTGTCTGCTGGCTCACCGGCGAAGCTGCTGCCGGCCATGCAAGTACCAGGAGAAGGACCGCAAGGAGAGCCCGATCAGCCATTCTGCTTCCCGCCCATCAGGGCAATGAAGCGGTCGAACAGCGGGCTGACGTCGTGTGGGCCCGGCGAGGCTTCGGGGTGGCCCTGGAAGGAGAACGCCGGCACGTCGGTGCGGGCGATGCCCTGGTTGGTGCCGTCGAACAGCGAGCGGTGGGTCACGCGCAGGGTGGCCGGCAGCGTGGCTTCATCCACCGCGAAGCCGTGGTTCTGCGAGGTGATCATCACGCGGCCGTCGTCCAGGTCCTGCACCGGGTGGTTGGCACCGTGGTGGCCGTGACCCATCTTGACGGTCTTGGCGCCGGAGGCCAGTGCCAGCAGCTGGTGGCCCAGGCAGATGCCGAACACCGGCACCTTCTTGTCCAGGAACACCTTGATCGCTTCAATGGCGTAGTCGCACGGCTCCGGGTCGCCCGGGCCGTTGGACAGGAACACGCCATCGGGGTTCATCGCCAGCACTTCGGCAGCCGGGGTCTGGGCCGGCACCACGGTGATGTCGCAGCCGCGTTCGGCCAGCATGCGCAGGATGTTGAGCTTGGCGCCGAAGTCATAGGCCACCACCTTGTACTGCGGGGCGGCGCTGACGAACGTGTTGGAATCCAGGTCGAGCTGGCCCTCGTTCCAGCTGTAGGCCTTGTCGGTGCTGGTCACCTTGGCCAGGTCCATGCCCTTCAGGCCGGGGAACTTGCGTGCCGCTTCCAGGGCAACGTCGACGTTGATGTCGTCACCGGCCATCAGGGCGCCGTTCTGCGCGCCGCGCTCGCGCAGGATGCGGGTGAGCTTGCGGGTGTCGATGCCGGAGATGGCGACCACGCCACGCTGCAGCAGCCAGTCCTGCAGCGAGACCTGGCTGCGCCAGTTGCTGGGACGGCGCGGCACGTCGCGCACGATCAGGCCGGCCGACCACACTTTGTGGGCTTCGTCGTCCTGGTCGGTAAGGCCGGTATTGCCGATATGCGGGTAGGTCAGCGTGACCATCTGCCGGGCGTAGGAGGGATCAGTCAGCACTTCCTGGTAACCGGTCATGGCGGTGTTGAACACCACCTCACCGACGGACAGGCCGGGCGCGCCTACGGATTCGCCCTCGAATACGGTGCCGTCTTCGAGGACGAGGATTGCGGCTTGGGTCACGGGAATCTCACTTTGGCTACCGAGGGGTCACCGAAGTCACGCCACGCTTCACGGAAAAGCGGTTGCAAAAAAGCGCGGACTGCGGTGCGGGACCGGTCCGGCTGTCGTGATTCGGCGAGCGGGAATTGTAAAGGCAACCCCCCTCCAACGCCAGCGTTTGCTTGCAATCGCCAGCGTACGGGAGCGTCCGGCCACCCTGGGGTTCAGGCGTGGCCGGTGCGCGTGTTCAGGTTGCGCTGGCGGCGAGCAGGTCGCGGACGCGGTAGCTGGCGGGGGCGCGCCCGTTCAGCTGCACGGCGGCGAACAGGGCGCCACGGGCGAAGATGTCGCGGTTGGTGGCGCGGTGGGTCAGTTCGATGCGCTCACCGAGGCCGGTGAACTGGACGAGGTGTTCGCCGACGATGTCGCCGGCGCGCAGGCTGGCGTAGTGCGGCTGGGCACCGCCCTTCTGGGCGGCGGCGCCGAGGGTGAGCGCGGTGCCGGAGGGGGCGTCCTGTTTGTGGACGTGGTGGGATTCGACGATGTCGCAGTCCCAGCCGGCCAGGGCGGCGGCGGCGCGTTCGACGAGTTCATCGAGCACGGCCACGCCGAGGCTGAAGTTGGACGCCCACACGAGCGGGATCTTGGTGGCGGCCTGGATCAGGGCCTGGCGCTGGGTTTCGCTGATGCCGGTGGTGCCGGAAACGAGCCCTGCGCCGCGCTCGACGCACAGGGCCAGCACGGGGTCGAAGCCTTCAGGCAGGCTGAAGTCGATGGCGACGTCGAACTGGGGCGCGCCGTGGAGTTCACTGGCGGCGAAATGCGGGACGCCGTCGACCACGCGCTGGGCGGGCGAGCGGCGGGTGACGGCGGCAACGACCTGCAGGTCGTCGCGTTCGGCCGCCAGGCGCAGCAGGGCCTGGCCCATGCGGCCGGAGGCGCCGTGGATGAGCAAACGAATGGGGGGAGTAGTCATGCCCGCAGGCTAGCGAATGGGCTTGGATTGGGCAATCGCCAACATCGACGTCAACTTCAACGTCAAGATCAAGATCAAGTGCGTCGGCTCTGCGTTGCCGTCTGGCTGGGCGGGTCCGGGGTAGGCCCGCGGGGGACGCCGTGAACCCATCCTTGGGGGCTTGGTCGCGGCATCCATGCCGCTCACACCCCCGCAAACCTACCCCGGCCCCGCCCTCGACATGTTGTCGGTGACGGGGCCAAGAGCATGGTGTGTCGGTTGATCAGTGTTGCTTGGGCGGCGTTGGGCCGCAGCTGTCGCAACCGCCACAAGCACTGCCACTGCCGGTGGCCGGTGGTGCGATCTTTCGGCCTAGTGCCTGCAGCCAGTTGGCGCGCTCGGGCCTGATCAGCCCCAGCGCTATCGCGCCGCGCGCTTTGCGTACGGTGCCCGGGAACTGCTTTTTCAGCACTACCCAGGCGCTGATCAGGACGATCAGCGCGACCACGATGTACTGCAGGAGCAGGCCGGTGCTCATCAGCCGCCGCCCAGGGCCACGGTCACCTGGTAGGTGACCAGTGCGGCGAGGTAGGCGGCCGCGAACAGGTAGAAGGTGGCAAAGCCGACCTGCTTCCAGGAGTTGGTTTCGCGCTTGATGGTGGCCAGGGTGGAGATGCACATCGGGGCGTAGATGAACCACACCAGCAGGGACAGGCCGGTGGCCAGCGACCAGCCGTTGGCGACCACCGGGGTCAGGGCCTGGATGGCGGCGTCATCGTCGGCGGCGGACAGGGCGTAGATGGTGGCCAGGGAGGAGACGGCCACTTCGCGGGCGCCCATGCCGGGGATCAGGGCGATGCAGATCTGCCAGTTGAAGCCCAGCGGGGCGAAGAACACGGCCATGGCGTGGCCGATCTGGCCGGCGAAGCTGTAGTCGATGGCGGGGTTGGTGGCGTTTTCGGGGGCGCCCGGGAACGACAGCAGCACCCACAGCAGGATGGTCAGCGAGAGGATGATGCCGCCCACGCGCTTGAGGAAGATCATGCCGCGCTCGTACAGGCCCACGGCCAGGTCGCGCGGGTGCGGGATGCGGTAGGACGGCAGTTCGAGCATGAGCGGGTGCTCGCTCTTGTCGCGGCGCCACTTCTTCATCACCCACGACATCGCCAGGGCGCTGAAGATGCCGGCCGCATACAGGGCGAACAGGATCAGGCCCTGCTGGCTGACGAAGCCCCACAGGGTCTTCTGCGGGATGAACGCGCCGATCAACAGGGCGTACACCGGCAGGCGCGCCGAGCAGGTCATCAGAGGGGCGACCAGAATGGTGGCGAGGCGGTCGCGCGGGTCCTGGATGCTGCGGGTGGCCATGATGCCGGGCACCGCGCAGGCGAAGCTGGACAGCAGCGGGATGAACGAACGGCCCGAGAGGCCGGCCGAGGCCATCATGCGGTCGAGCAGGAACGCGGCACGCGGCAGGTAGCCCGATTCTTCCAGGGCCAGGATGAAGGCGAACAGGATCAGGATCTGCGGCAGGAACACCACCACCCCGCCGACGCCGGCGATGATGCCGTCGGTGAGCAGGCTGGTCAGCGGGCCGGGCGGCAGGTTGGCGCCTACCACTTCGCCGAGCCAGCCGAAGCCGGCCTCGATGCCGTCCATCATCGGGGTGGCCCAGGCGAACACCGCCTGGAAGATCAGGAACATGACCACGATCAGGGTCATCAAGCCGAACACCGGGTGCAGCAGCCAGCGGTCCAGCGCGTCGTCGATCTTGGCGGTGCGGGTGGGCATGCTCACTGCGGCGGCGAGGATGCCGCGCACCTGGGCGTGGTAGTCCGCTTCCCCGGCAACCGCGGCCACCAGCGGGGCATCCAGGTGCGGCACCATCGCATCCAGCCGCTCTACCAGCGCGTGGGCACCGTTGCGGCGCACGGCCACGGTTTCCACCACCGGCACGCCCAGGGCCTGTTCCAGCGCCGGCACGTCGATCTTGATGCCACGGCGCTCGGCCGCGTCCACCATGTTCAGCGCCACGATCATCGGCTTGCCCAGCTCGCGCAGTTCCAGCGCGAAGCGCAGGTGCAGGCGCAGGTTGGTGGCGTCGATCACGCACAGCAGCACGTCCGGGGCGGCCTCGCCCGGGTAGAAGCCCCGGCACAGGTCGCGGGTGATCGCTTCGTCCAGGCTGGCCGGCTGCAGGCTGTAGGCGCCCGGCAGGTCGAGCACGGCGAATTCACGCCCGGACGGCGCGCGCAGGCGGCCTTCCTTGCGCTCCACGGTCACGCCGGTGTAGTTGGCGACCTTCTGGCGGCTGCCGGTCAGCTGGTTGAACAGCGCGGTCTTGCCGCTGTTGGGGTTGCCGACCAGGGCAATGCGCAGGGTGGCGGCGGCGCTCATGCGGCCGCTCCATCTGCAACCGCGGTGATGTCGATGCGCTTGGCTTCGGAAATCCGCAGGGCGAAACGGGTGAACCCGACCTGCACCAGCAGCGGCTCGCCGCCGATGGGACCACGGGCTACCAGACGCACATCTTCACCCTTGACGAAACCCAGTTCCCTGAGCCGCCGGGCGATGGCGTCGTTTGCATGGAGGTCGCGCACCGACTCCACCAGAGCGGAGCCGTGCAGCGGCAGATCGGACAACGTCACAGGTCGCCTTCGGTCGATAAGAATGGTTATCAATATTAGCATCGCCGCGCCGCGTCATGGCCCGGGGCCCATGGGCCGCTATGATCCATACATGTATGGAGCAGGCGCAGGCCCCCGATGAGTGACGCTTTACGAATTGAACGCAGCGCGGCCGTGCTGACCCTGTGGCTGAACCGCCCTACCCTGCACAACGCCTTCGACGCCGGGCTGATCGCCCAGCTCACCGCCGCGCTGGAAGCGGCCGGCCGCGACGAGCAGGTCCGCGCGGTGGTGCTGGCCGCCACCGGGGCCTCGTTCTCGGCCGGTGCCGACATGCAGTGGATGCGCGGCATGGCCGCCGCCAGCGAGGAAGACAACCGCCAGGATTCGCTGGCGCTGGCCCGGCTGATGCGCACCCTGGATGAACTGCCCAAGCCGACCATCGCCCGGGTGCACGGGGCGGCGTTCGGCGGCGGCGTGGGCCTGGTGGCCTGCTGCGATATCGCCATTGCCAGCACCACCGCCCGTTTCGGCCTGACCGAAAGCCGGCTGGGCCTGCTGCCGGCGGTGATCTCCCCCTATGTCATCGATGCGATTGGCCCGCGCCAGGCGCGGCGCTGGTTTGCCACCGGCGAGCACTTCGACGCCGACACCGCCCTGCGCATCGGCCTGGTGCACCAGCTGATCGAACCTGAACGGATTGATGAGGCGGTCCAGCGCCAGCTGGGCCTGCTCGACAAGGCCGGCCCGATCGCCTCGTCCTCGGCCAAGGAGCTGGTGCGCCGGGTGACGATCGGACGCGACCGCGACGCAACCGACCGCGACAATGCCGCCCTGATCGCCCGCCTGCGGGTGTCCGAGGAAGGCCAGGAGGGCCTCGGCGCCTTCCTGGACAAGCGCGCTCCCCATTGGGTTACCCAGGACTGAGGGACGTCCCCATGCTCGACCATATCGGTATCCGCTGCAGCGATTTCGCGCGCAGCCTGGCGTTCTACCAGCAGGCGCTGGCCCCGCTCGGCATCCGCGTGGTGATGGAAGTCAGCGCCGAACAGACCGGTGCGGACGCCCACGCCGGGTTCGGCCGCACCGGCAAGCCGGATTTCTGGATCGGCAGCACGCCCGGCGCCCACGGCGGCGTGCACGTTGCCTTCAGCGCCGGCAGCCGCGACGAGGTGGATGCGTTCCATCGCGCCGCGCTGGCCGCTGGCGGCCGCGACAATGGCGCACCCGGCATCCGAGAGCACTACCACCCCGACTACTACGGCGCGTTCGTGCTGGATCCGGATGGCAACAATGTCGAAGCGGTCTGCCACCGCCCCGCCTGACCCGCGCTGGCCGCTTTGCCGCCCATCCCGCGTATCCCCCTTTCATGGCCCACAGGGAAACCTGGGTCGCTCCACTTCGCCAGGAACTTTCGTGACCCCATCCCCCACCCGTCCACTGCAGGCTGTGCGTCTTCCCTTCCATGGGGAGCATCGGCATGGATGATTTCGTCCGCATCGTCGAAGTCGGTCCGCGCGACGGACTGCAGAACGAAGCCCAGCCGGTGGCCACCGCCGACAAGATCGAGCTGATCCGCCAGCTCTCGCTGACCGGCCTGCGCACCATCGAAGCCACTAGTTTCGTCAGCCCGCGCTGGGTACCGCAGCTGGCCGATGCCGCCGAGGTCTATGCCGGCATCGAACGCCGCCCTGGCATCGCCTACCCGGTGCTGGTGCCCAACGAACAGGGCTACGACCGCGCCCGCGCGGTGGGCGTGGAGGAAGTGGCGGTGTTCACCGCGGCCTCGGAAACCTTCAACCGCACCAACACCAATGCCGGCATCGATGAATCGCTGGCGCGCTTCGCGCCGATCCTCGAGCGCGCCCGCGTCGACGGGGTGAAAGTGCGCGGCTACGTGTCCACCGTGCTCGGCTGCCCCTATCAGGGCGAGGTCGCCGTCAGCGAGGTGGTGCGCGTCGCACGCGCGCTGCACGACATGGGCTGTTACGAAATCTCGCTGGGCGACACCATCGGCGTGGGCACCCCGCGCAAGGCCCGCGCCATGCTGCGCGCGGTGGCCAGCGAAGTGCCGATGCCCGCCCTTGCCGTGCATTTCCACGATACCTACGGCCAGGCGCTGGCCAACATCGATGCATGCCTGGACGAAGGCGTGCGCGTCGTTGATTCAGCCGTATCCGGCGCTGGCGGCTGTCCGTATGCCAAGGGCGCCAGCGGCAACGTCGCCAGCGAAGACGTGGTGTACCTGCTGCATGGCGTCGGCATGCGTACCGGCATCGACCTGCCGGCACTGGCCGCCACCGGCCGCTGGCTGGCCGCGCGGCTCGGCCGCGAAACCGGCAGCAAGGCCGGCAGGGCCCTGGCCGCGACATGAGCCGACGCCGCCCGCGCACGGATGCTGCGGTCGGTGATCACCTCACCGGGCACGTCGACGCGTTGGCGGCCCTGGAACAGGCGCTGGCGCAACCGCCCGGCGACGACCTGCACGCCCTGCTGCGCGATGTGCAGCAGGCCCTCCAGGAAGCCATGGACGAGCGCCAGCTGGCCCTGCGCCGCTACGCGGCACTGTTCGATGCGGTGCCCGATCCGGTCAGCATCCTCAGCGAATCCGGCGTGGTGCTGGACCTCAACAAGGCCGGCATACGTGCCTATGGCCGAGCCCGCGAAGACATCATCGGCCAGCCGATCGAGCTGCTCAATCCGGACCTTCCCAACGATCACCTCGATCCGGTCTGGGAAGCGCTGCGCCGGGGCGAAACCTACGTCATCGAAGTCACCAACATGCGCGGTGACGGCAGCCGCTTCCCGGTGGAAGTGCATTCGGCCGGCTTCGAGCACCAGGGCGAGCACTGCATCGTGGCGGTGGCGCGCGACCTGAGCAGCCGTTGGCAGGCCGAATCGCGCTACCGGCTGCTGATGGAATCGATCGACAAGGGCGTGATCCTGTTCGATCGCGACCTGCGCGTGATCTCGGCCAACCCGGCCGCGCACCGCATCCTGGGCACGCAGGGCAATGGCGGCAGCCTGGCCGCCATGCTGAGCCCGGACGACTGGATCAGCGTGGACGAACACGGCCATCCACTCACCCGCGACCAGTGGCCGGCAGCGGAAGCGCTGCTGCGCGGGCGCATCGTCCGCAGCACCATCGTCGGCCTGTACCACCGCCCACGTGGGCGCATGATCTGGATTTCCACGACCAACGTGCCGGTGTACGGCAATGGACGCGACTGCCCCGACCACGTGTTCGGGCTGTTCAGCGACATCACCGAACTCAAGCGCAACAACACCTTGTTCGACCGCGCCCAGTCACTGGCGCACATCGGTGGGTGGGAATGGGACCGCGGCCTGCAGCGCCTGTACCTCACCGATGAAGCCGCGCGCATCCTCGGCCAGGAGCTGCCGCTGCAGGACATGGCGCACCTGATGGACTGCCTGCGCCTGGACGACCGCTCGCAGCTGCAGCAGGCGCTGCTGGACGTGATCGACCGCCAGGTACCGTTCGAGCTGGAGCTGCAGGGCCAGCGCGGCGACGGGCATTCGTTCTGGGTGCGCATGATCGGCGAGGCCGAGGCCGGCGACGTCAACGCCGCGCGCATCGCCGGCACCGTGCAGGACATCACCTCGCGCAAGCACGCCGAAGAAACCCTGCGCATCCAGGCCCGCACCGACCCGCTCACCGGCATCATGAACCGCGATGCGGTACTCACCGACCTGGCCGCCCGCATGGGCAGCCCCACCCACTGCAAGGTGGGCGTGCTGTACATCGACCTGGACCGCTTCAAGACCGTCAATGACCTGCTCGGCCACAACGCCGGCGACGAACTGCTGATCGATGCCACCCGCCGCATTTCCACCGCGATCGGCACCGAAGGGCTGGTGGCGCGGTTTGGCGGCGACGAATTCCTGGTGGTCTGCGACACCCGCGACCAACCCGACCAGCCCGAGCGCCTGGCCGAGGCGATCACCCGCGCCTTCTCCACCCCGTTCCGGTTCGGCAGCGACGAGTTCTCGGTCACCACCAGCATCGGCATCGCCCGAGCGCCGCAGGACGGGCTGCGCCCGCAGCAGCTGATCCAGAACGCGGACATCGCCATGTACGACTGCAAGCGGCGCACCCGCAACGGCTGGCAGGTGTTTTCCCCGGAGCTGGCGCAGCGCCAGCACGACCGCCTGCAGATCGAAAGCCGCCTGCACCGCGCGCTGGACGATGACGAGTTCCACCTGGTCTACCAGCCACAGGTGAACCTGCATACCGGCCAGCTGGTGGCGGCCGAAGCGCTGATCCGCTGGCGCAACTCGCAGCTGGGCGAACTGCGCCCGGACATCTTCATCGGCCACGCCGAAAGCACCGGCGACATCGTGCGGATCGGGTTGTGGGTGCTCAACGAGGCCTGCCGTCAGGTGCGCCAGTGGCAGGACGACGGGCTGGGCATCGTGCGGGTGGCGGTGAACGTGTCCTACCGCCAGTTCGTCGGCGAGGACCTGGCCCGCAACGTGCGCCAGGCGCTGGACCAGTACGGCCTGCCCGGCAGCGCGCTGGAGCTGGAATTCACCGAGCGGGTACTGATCGAGGATGCGCCCGACACCCTGCAGACCTTCGCCCGCCTGCGCGAGATGGGGGTGCTGCTGACCATCGACGACTTCGGCGAAGGCTACAGCGCGCTCAACTACCTGCGCCGCCTGCCCATCCACGGGCTCAAGCTCAGCCAGATGTTCGTCGAAGGCGTCCCCGGCAACCGCTCGGATGTGGCCGTGTGCGAGGCCGTGTGCGGCATCGCCCGCAGCCTGGGGCTGGGCCTGGTCGCCGAAGGCATTGAATCGGAGGAGCAGCGCCGGTTCCTGCACGACATGGGCGTGACCGTCGGCCAGGGCTTCCTGTTCGCGCCGGGCATGGCCCCGGACGAGTTCGCCCGCCGCCTGCCGCCGCGCCGCTGAGCGTCCGCCTGCGCTGCACAACGGCGAACGGGCCGGCATCCGCTAGAATCGGCGGCTCTTGAACCTGCGGGATCGTGCAATGCAGCTGTCTTCCGTCCGCGCCGTCGTTACCGGCGGTGTTTCCGGCCTCGGCCTCTCGGTGGCCCAGCACCTGGTCGCCCACGACGCCAAGGTGGCCCTGTTCGACCTCAATGACGACAAGGGCGCCGCCGCCGTTGCCGAGCTGGGCGCCGCCAACGCCCGCTACTTCAGCACCAATGTCAGCGACGAAGCCGCCGTGGCCGCGCAGATCGACGCCGCGCACGCGTTCCTGGGCGGTCTGAACGCCGTGGTCAGCTGCGCCGGCATCCTCGGCGCCGGCCGCGTGCTGGGCAAAGAGGCGCCGATGCCGCTGGCCACCTTCCAGAACACCGTCATGGTCAACCTGGTGGGCAGCTTCAACGTGGCCAAGGCCGCAGCCAACCGCATGCAGCACAACACCGCCGGCGACGATGGCGAGCGCGGCGTGATCATCAACACCGCCAGCGTGGCCGCCTATGAAGGCCAGATCGGCCAGGCCGCCTATGCCGCCTCGAAGGGTGGCGTGGTCGGCATGACCCTGCCGATGGCGCGCGAGCTGTCGCGCTTCGGCATCCGCGTGATGACCATCGCCCCGGGCATCTTCTGGACCCCGATGGTCGATGGCATGCCGCCGGCCGTGCAGGAATCGCTGGCCGCCTCCATCCCGTTCCCGCCGCGGCTGGGCAAGCCGGAAGATTTCGCCGGCCTGGTCGGCCACATCCTGACCAACACCTACCTCAACGGCGAGACCATCCGCCTTGACGGTGCGGTGCGCCTGGCACCCAAGTAAGCAAGCACCATTACCTCCCACGAACCGACCTTCATTACATGAAAGCCAACGACATCAAGAAAGGCAACGTCGTCGAATACAACGGCGGCGTTTACCAGATCCGCGACATCGAGCGCAGCTCGCCGCAGGGTCGCGGCGGCAACGTCCGCTTCCGTTTCATCATGTACAGCGTGCCGGGTGGCAACAAGCTGGACGCCAGCTTCGACGCCGACGACAACCTGCCGGAAGTCGAACTGCTGCGCCGCCAGTCCACCTATTCGTACAAGGACGGCGACGCGTTCGTGTTCATGGATGACGAGGACTACACCCCGTACACCCTCGATGCCGATGTCATCGGCGACGACGCCGGTTACATCACCGACGGCCTGACCGGCATCTACGTGCAGGTCATCGATGACCAGCCGGTGGCCGTGCAGCTGCCGAGCAGCGTGGTGCTGGAAGTGGTGGAGACCCCGCCGGAGCTGAAGGGCGGCACCGCCACCAAGCGCCCGAAGCCGGCCAAACTCAGCACCGGCATTGAAATCATGGTGCCGGAGTACATCTCCAACGGCGAGCGCGTGCTGGTCAACACCGCGACCGGCGAGTTCGCCGGCCGCGCGGACTGACCAAGAGCCGGGCCCTGCCCGGCTGCTTTTACGTTCGTGACTGCGCGCAACACGCGCCAGAATCATTTTCCTTCTCGACGCGGAATTGATCATGGCGCGTGGCGACGCATTTATCGCACTGGCGCCCCGTGGTCATGGGGCGCGGCGCTCGGCCAAGGCCGGCGCCCCGGCGAAATCGCCACAGCCGTGGTACTGGCGCGCGCCCACCGTGAGCATCACGGTGGCGCCGAATGCCTGCCCGCTCATGTCGTCATGGCAGACCGTGCGCTGGAAGCTGACCTTGATGTCGGTGCCATCGGCGGCCTTGCCCGACCAGCCATCCTTGCCCTGGGTCGGCGCGACCACTTCGAATTTCTGCTCGCCGTAACCGGTCTCCACGCGCAGCACCGGGTTTTCGCCGGCGCTGACCTGGGCCAGCCAGCCCGGCTCGTTGCCGGTGGCACGGAACTCGGGCGGCGCGGCTGCACTCGCGGCGGCGGCAGCAATCTCGCCTTCCTTGCCCGATCCGGTGCAGCTGCGGTCCGGCTCGCCCTTGAGGGTCAGCGTGCCTTCGGTGGTGCCCTTGGTCCAGAACACGTTGCCCTGCCCGTCACTGAACTTCGCGCCCGAGGCGGCGGTGTCCGAGGCCATCACGAAGGTGCGCCCGCCGACCACCACCGTGGCCGAATCCTGGCCGCGGTAGGTCGCCTGTACCGGCAGGTCGCCGCACTGGAAGGCATACACGCGTTCATCCGAGGTCGGCGCGGCCGCCGGCGGCGGGGTTTCGTTGCCGGCCGCGACGGGCCCAGAGGTCGCGCTGTCGGCCTGCTGCGCCGGCTGGCACGCGGCCAGGCCGGTGGCGATGGCCAGGCTGAGGATGAGGGGAGATACGCGCATGTTCGACTCCTTGCCGATGTTCTGGTTCAACCGCAGATCCTAGCCCCGCCCGCGTGACCGGCGGTGAAATACGCCTGTTCGCGCGCCAATTGGCGCATGCGGCTTCCCAATCGGGCCAGCGTGTCATCGATCGTAGCCAGCTCCTGCTGCTGCGCCGCCGGCAACCGCGCACGCATCTGCGTCTGCAACGCCGTCCATGCCGGCACCCCACGTGCACTGATCTGTTTCGCAGCCTCGGCCGCGATGACACGCTCCCCCGCCGTCGGCAGGCCATAGCCGTCACCGCCCACCAATCCGGCCGGATTCACCAGCTGCCCGGCATCGTCCAACAGCGCGAGCAACGCCGCGTGCGCTTCATCGCCGCCCGCATCCGCACCCCCCAGCGCCCGCTTCAGCCCATCGCGCGCGCGCAGCTCTTCCCGGTACCGCGCCGCCTGCTCCAGCAACAACATCGCTGATGTCGCACGCAATCCGCCACGCTCCGCCCATTGCGCACGCTGCGCCGCCGGGAGTTCCAGCCACGCAGTCACTTTCGCCGTCGGCAATGCCAGTTCTGCACGCGCCACATCGAACAACTGCTGGTAATGCGCCTGCGCCGAGGGGAAGTAGTAACCCAACCGCATCGCCTCGCGGCGGTCGTCCAGCACCGCGCCATCGGCACGGCCCTGCCGCTCGAGTCGACGCAGCAGGCCACCGGGGCTGAGCCGGTTCAGGCCGGGGTCGGCCCAGCGCGGCACGCCTTCCTGCAGCAGCTTGCCGGTTTCCACCGCGCAGTTGTTGCTGACAAAGCGGTAGCGCCCGTCATAGCTCCAATGCACCTGGCCCACCCGTTCCAGCAGGCTGGCGATGTCGCTTTCATCAAGCGCCAGCGGTACCGACTTCAACCCGCGCAGCTCCAGCTGGGTGTACTCGTTGATCACCTGGTTGAGCGGCAGCACGAACAGCCGCGACGGATAAGCGCCGGTGAGCCCGCGCCAGCTGGAAATCTGCACATCGCCGACGAACGCGCGGAACGACAGCACCCGGTGCTGGGCCAGATCCAGCCGGCACGCCGGGGCGCGCGGGCGCCCCGGCGCGCAGATCACCAGCCGCAGCATGCTGTGGCCCCAGCGGCTCATCAGCTGGTCGTTGCCCTCGGCCAACAGGTAATCGACTGCATACACCCGCTGCGGATCCAGCTCCAGCAGCGAGGCTTCGCCGGTGACATCGCCGGCCTGCACCAGCGCCACGCGCGGGTCGCATGCGGCCTGCGGCCCGGAGCCAATGTGGTCTGCGAACCACGCCGCCAGCGCCGGGCGGCGGCACGCGAAATCGGCATCGAGCAGGTAATGCTCGGCATTCACCGCCAGGTATTCGGCCGGGCTGTGGCGCTCGTACGGGTCGGGACTGCGTTCGGTGAACGCGTTGTCGCCGCGTCCCCATCGCCACGGGTGCTGCTGCCAGCCGGCCAGGTCACGCCAGCGGGCGGTGTTCGACCAGCGGCCGTCAGCGGCACGGTCCAGCACGTGGGTCAATTCATGGATCAGCGCCGCCTGCACCGCGCGTGGCAGCGGCTGGCCGGGCTGCACCTCATCCAGCAGGTTGCGCCGCAGCGTGATCGCGTTCCTGCGGGCACGGCCATGCACAGACTCGGGTAGCCGGTCCGACCAGGAAATGGTCACTGGGGCGGCGAAGCGCGCCTGCCATGCCGCGGGCAGCAGCGCAGGTGCCTGCTGCAGCACCTGCTCGGCGTTCGCCCGTTGGCCAGGATCAAGCCCGTCCGCCTGCAGCTGAAGCTGCAGGGCGGCCTGGGCGGTCGGGACGGCCAGCAACGCCGCCAGGACCGCCGCGCATCGGCGCAGGGCCCGGCGGCGAAGCTGCATCAGCGGGCCAGCAGGGCCTGGGCCAGCTGCATGTCGCTGGCGTCGCGCTGGGCGGCGCCGGTTTCGCGCAGGTGCAGCAGGGCCGCTTCCAGGCGGGCGCCACGGATGGCACCGTCGGTGGCCACGAACGCCGCCGCGTCTTCGCGGGCGTCGACCACCACCTTGTCGTCGTCCGAGCTGGACGAGCCGGCCGAAGACGCGCCGGAAGCGGAACCGGCCGAGGAACCAGCGAAGCTGGAAGCGAAGGCCGACAGCGGCAGGGCGAGCACGGCAAGGAGCAGGATCGATCGCATCATGTTCGGGTCATTCAAGACAGGAAAGCGCAGAGCGTATCGGCTGCGTGAAATTCTGTCGCCTGCTACAGGTCAAATACCTTGCCCGGATTCAGCAACCCTTGGGGATCAAACGCACGTTTGACCGCCTTCATCAGCGCGATTTCCGCCTCGCCCCGGGTGCTGTCCAGGTAGCCCTTCTTGACCAGGCCGATGCCATGTTCGGCCGAAATGCTGCCATCGAAGTCCTTCAGCACCTGCGCCAGCAGCTTGGTCACGTGCTCGCACTGCTGCAGGAACTGCGCATCGTCGGTGGCATCGGGCTTGAGCACGTTGATGTGCAGGTTGCCGTCGCCGATATGGCCGAACCAGACCACATCGAAGTGCGGGTAGGCCTCGCCGATCAGCGTCTGGGTGCGCGCCATGAACGCCGGCATGGCCGAAATGCGCACCGACACATCGTTCTTGTAGGGCTTGTAGCGCGCTACCGCCTCGGTGATGCCCTCGCGCAGGCGCCACAGCTGCGCGGCCTGCGCATCGCTCTGGCTGACCACGCCATCGCTCACCCAGCCCTGCTCCATGCAGGCCTCGAACGCGGCCATCGCCGCAGCCTCCTGCACCTCATCGCCGGCGGCGAACTCGGTCACCACGTAGAACGGATGCACCTCGTCGAACGGGGCCTGCGCGCCATGCGCCAGCACGTGTTCCAGCGCCCGGTCGGTGAAGAATTCGAAGGCCTGCAGCTGCATGCGCTCGCGGAAGGCGGCAAACACCTGCATCAGCACCTCGAACGACGGCAGCGCCAGCAGCATCACGTTGCTGGCCGGCGGCGGATCGGTGAGTTTGAGCGTGGCTTCCACGATCACCCCCAGGGTGCCCTCGGAAGCGATCAGCAACTGGCGGAAATCGTAGCCGCTGGAGTTCTTGATCAGCCCCTTGTTCAGCTCGAGCAGTTCGCCGTTGGCGGTGACCACCTTCAGGCCGGCAATCCACTCGCGGGTGTTGCCGTAGCGGATCACGCGGATCCCGCCGGCATTGGTGGCGATGTTGCCGCCAATCGAGCAGGAGCCGCGTGCGGCGAAGTCGACCGGATAGATCAGGCCGTGTTCGAGCGCCGCATTGTGTACCGCCTCCAGCGCCATGCCGGCCTGCACGGTCAGCGTGCGGTCCACCGCATCGAAGGCCAGCGGCTTGTTCATCCGCTCCAGGCTGAGCACCAGCTCGCCATTGGCCGCGACCGCGCCGCCGCTCAGGCCGGTACGGCCACCGGAAGGCACCACCGCTACGCCCTGGGCACTGGCCCAGCGCAGGATGGCCTGCACCTGTTCCACGCTGCCCGGCAGCGCGATGGCCAGGGGGGCCGGCGTCCAGCGCCGGGTCCAATCGCGTCCGTAATGCTCCAGCTCGGCCGGCTCGGTGGTGAGCCGCAGCCCGGGGCAGTCCTGCAACAGCAATTCAAGGCGCGGATCGGTCATGGCAACGGAAGCAGGACAAGGAACCCCAAAGGGTAACGCACCTCGTGAATGGCGTCGCCGCCCTTGACTTCGCTTGCAATTGAAACCGTCCGCAACCCCATGGCGCACCGCACCATCCCCGCCCCGATCTGGCATAGTGGGCAGCTCCCGCCCAACATGCTGCCGCTTGCCCATGTCGCCGAAGAAGACCTCATTCCCGAAGCAGGATATCCGCGTGCTGTTGCTGGAGGGGGTGAGCCAGACGGCCATCGACGTGTTCAGTGCCGCCGGCTATTCGCAGATCGAACTGCACAGCAAGGCCCTGCCCGAAGACGAACTCAAGGCGCGCATCGCCGAAGCGCACATCGTGGGCATCCGCTCGCGCACCCAGCTCAGCGCCGAGGTGCTGGCCCACGCCAAGCGCCTGATGGCGGTGGGCTGCTTCTGCATCGGCACCAACCAGGTGGACCTGGAAGCGGCCGAGCTGGCCGGCATTCCGGTGTTCAACGCGCCCTACTCCAACACCCGCAGCGTGGCCGAACTGGTCATTGCCGAAGCGATCATGCTCACCCGTGGCATTCCGCAGAAGAATGCCGAATGCCATCGCGGCGGCTGGTCCAAGTCGGCCGCCGGCAGCCATGAAGTGCGCGGCAAGACCCTGGGCATCATCGGCTACGGTCATATCGGCACCCAGGTCGGCGTGATGGCCGAAGCCATGGGCATGCAGGTGATCTTCCACGACATCGAAACCAAGCTGTCGCTGGGCAATGCCCGCGCCGCCATCGACCTGGACGACCTGCTCGCCCGCGCCGATATCGTCACCGTGCACGTGCCTGAAACCCCGGCCACCCAGTGGCTGATCGGCGCGCCGCAGCTGGCGCGCATGCGCCCGGGCGCACACCTGATCAATGCCGCACGCGGTACCGTGGTCGACATCGATGCGCTGGATGCGGCGCTGCGTTCGGGCCATATCGGTGGCGCGGCGCTGGACGTGTTCCCGGTGGAGCCCAAGGGCAATGGCGATGCGTTCGTGTCGCCGCTGACCGCGCACGACAACGTGATCCTCACCCCGCACGTGGGCGGCAGCACCCTGGAAGCGCAGGACAACATCGGCGTGGAAGTGGCCGCCAAGCTGGTGCGTTACAGCGACAACGGCAGCACGCTGTCGGCGGTCAATTTCCCGGAAGTCACCCTGCCCGAGCATGCCGACAGCCTGCGCCTGCTGCACATCCACCAGAACGTGCCGGGCGTGCTGTCCAAGGTCAACGAGATCTTCTCGCGCCACAACGTCAACATCGACGGCCAGTTCCTGCGCACCGACCCGAAGGTGGGCTACGTGGTGATCGACATCACCGCCAGCGAAGCGCAGGCCGCAGCCGTGCGCGAAGAACTGGCCGCGATTCCGGGCACGCTGCGGACGCGCGTTCTGTATTGATCGCTCCGCGGTAGGGTCGCATCCCAATCGACTGCCGATAACGGTGATCGGCGCGACGAAGGCATGACCTCCAAACGAAACGCGTTGTTTCCGCCAATGTTCATGCCACAACCGAACGTTGCACCACGGTGGGCGGTCGATCGGGATGCGACCCTACCGGGTCAACGTGCGAGCCAGCGCTTGGCCATTCGCGGCAACGAATCGTCGCCGTCCGGCGTCTCGATCGCGGCATTGGCCACGTCGGTGACGTCACGCCATGCCAGCGCCAGCGACTCCTCGCTGATCGCGAAGGCTTCGCTGCCCACCGCCCGCACCACGTAGCGCGCGTCGTAGTGCCAGTGGCCGGGCACGTCATGCCGTTCCGGAATCCAGTGCTTGTCGATATCGAACAGCACCGCCCCGTCCTCCAGCACCAGCCCGGCCAGGCCGGATTCCTCCTCGGCCTCGGTCAGCGCCACCCTGGCCAGGTCGCGCACGCCATCGGCATGCCCGCCCAGCTGCAGCCAGCGGTTCAACTTCCGGTGATGGGTCAGCAGCACCCGCGCCCCATCGGCACTGACCAGCCAGGCGCTGCCGGTGAAATGGCCGGCCAGCCGGTCGCGCAGGAAGGGGTTTTCCGGGTCGTCCAGCAATGTGCTGAATTCGTCAGCCAAGGCGGCGTGTTCGGGGTGCCGGCGGGCGTAATCGGCCAGTTGGCCGCGCAGGGCGGCGTCAAGTGCTACAACGGATTCAGGGTTTGACGACATGGCAACCGGGCAATCAGGCGGATTTGGCAGATTATCGCCCGGCATGCTGCATTTGCGCTTGTGCGCAGGCTTCAGCTTTGGCTAAGGTACAGCGGGCCGTTCCTTTGGGGCGGCCGGTCACCAATCAAGTGCGCGGCAACGTATCGCCCACTTACCTTTTTATTTCGCGGGGCCTGCCCCGCACCAACGTCCACCTGGGAAGCACTGCATGCTGAAGTCTCTGTTGAGGGTCAAACCGGTCGAGCCGGCCGGGCACGTCGATGCCGGCGAACCGATTGAAGGCAGCCTGGACGGCGAAGCCTCGCTGAAAAGGACCCTCACGGCGAAACATCTCATCATGCTGGGTATCGGCGCCGTGATCGGCGCGGGTATCTTCGTGCTGACCGGCCAGGCGGCCGCCAACCACGCCGGCCCGGCGGTGATGCTGTCGTTCGTGATCGCCGGCTTCGCCTGCGCCCTGGCGGGCCTGTGCTACGCCGAGTTCGCGGCGATGATGCCGGTCTCGGGCAGCGCCTACTCCTACTCCTACGCCACCCTGGGCGAAGGCATGGCCTGGTTCATCGGCTGGTGCCTGGTGCTGGAATATCTGTTCGCTTCGGCCTCGGTCGCGGTGGGCTGGTCGGCGTATCTCATCAGCTTCATCACCACCACGCTGAACATGCCGTTCCCGGACGCGCTCAGCGCGGCGCCGATCAGCTGGACCGGGCAGGAGTTCATCTCCTCCGGCAAGCTGTTCAACCTGCCGGCGGTGCTGATCGTGGCGGCGGTGTCGGGCCTGCTGTACGTGGGCGTGACCCAGTCGGCGTTCGTCAACGCGATCATCGTGGCCATCAAGGTGACCGTGATCTGCCTGTTCATCGGCTTTGGCGCGCAGCACATCGATGTCGCCAACTGGACCCCCTTCATCCCGGAAAACACCGGCGTGTCGGGCGAGTTCGGCTGGAGCGGCGTGTTCCGTGCGGCCACCATCGTGTTCTTCGCCTACATCGGCTTCGATGCGGTTTCCACCGCGGCCGGTGAAACCAAGGACCCGCAGCGCAACATGCCGATCGGCCTGCTCGGCTCGCTGGCGGTGTGCACCATCGTGTACATCATCGTGTGCGCGGTACTGACCGGCATGATGCCGTACAACCTGCTGGGCACCGACAAGCCGGTGGCCACCGCGCTGGAACCCTACGCCAGCCTGTCCTGGCTGAAGACCGCCGTGGAGATCGGCGCCATCGCCGGCCTGTCCTCGGTGGTGCTGGTGATGATGATGGGCCAGACCCGCATCGCCTACACGATCTCGCGCGATGGCTTGATTCCCAAGCTGTTCGGCAAGGTCCACCCGCGCTTCCGCACCCCGTACTGGGCCACGATCGTGGTGGGCGTGCTGGCTGCTACGCTGGCCGGCCTGATGCCGCTGAACGTGCTGGGTGAGCTGGTCTCGATGGGTACCCTGCTGGCCTTTGCCACGGTCTGCATCGGCGTGCTGGTGCTGCGCTACACGCGCCCGGAACTGACCCGTCCGTTCCGGGTGCCGCTGGTGTGGGTGATCTGCCCGGTGGGCGCGCTGTCGTGCCTGTTCCTGTTCTGGCAGGCGTTCGTGGTGCATTGGCACCTGTTCGTGGGCTGGACGGTGCTGGGCCTGCTGATCTATTTCGGCTACGGCATCCGCCACAGCAAGCTCAACAAGGTGTCGTGATCCCATGCTGAAGCAACTGTGGGCCACCAAGCACCCGCACGCCGCCCATGAAGACGCCAACGGGCTGAGCCTGAAGCGCACCCTGGGCCCCTGGGGCCTGACCGCGCTGGGCATCGGCGCGGTGATCGGCGGCGGCATTTTCGTCATCACCGGGCAGGCGGCGGCCAACCATGCGGGGCCGGCGATCATGCTGAGCTTCGTGCTGGCGGCGATCTGCTGTGCGTTCTGCGCGTTGGCGTATGCGGAATTCGCATCGATGGTGCCGGTTTCGGGCAGCGCCTATACCTATACCTATGCGACCTTCGGCGAGCTGGCGGCGTGGTTCATTGGCTGGATGCTGGTGCTGGAATACGGGGTGTCGGCGTCGGCGGTGGCGGTCAGCTGGACCGGCTACTTCCTGAGCCTGCTCAGTCATTTCGACATCTACCTGCCATCGGCGCTGGTCAGCGCGCCGCTGGATGGGCAGCTGCGCCCCACCGGGGCGATCGCGAACCTGCCGGCGGCGATCCTGGTGCTGCTGCTGACGTGGCTGTGCTATGTGGGCATCAGCAAGTCGTCGGCGATGAACATGGCGATGGTGGTGCTGAAGACGGGCCTGATCATCCTGGTGATCGTGGTCGGCTGGAAGTACGTGGACCCGGCCAACTGGACGCCGTTCATCCCGGCCAACGAGGGCCCGGGCAAGTTCGGGTTCGAGGGGGTGCTGCGCGGTGCGGCGATGGTGTTCTTCGCCTACATCGGGTTCGAGGCGGTGTCGGTGGCGGCGCAGGAATCGCATCGGCCGCAGCGGGACATGCCGATCGGCATGCTGCTGTCGCTGGTGATCTGCACGATCCTGTACATCGCGATGGCGGCGGTGATGACGGGGCTGGTGCCCTACACGCTGCTGGGCACGGACGAGCCGGTGGTGACGGCGGTGGCGGCGCACCCGACGCTGGGCTGGCTGCGGGTGGTGGTGGAGATCGGTGCGTTGATCGGGCTGTCGTCGGTGGTGCTGGTGATGGTGATCGCGCAGCCGCGCATCTTCATGATCATGGCCAACGACGGTCTGCTGCCGAAGGTGTTCACGACGATCCACCCGAAGTACCGTACGCCACACATCAATACGGTGATCACGGGTATCGGCATTGCGCTGCTGGCGGCGCTGTTCCCGCTGGACGTGCTGGGCGAGCTGACGTCGATGGGCACGCTGATCGCGTTCGCGGCGGTCTGCGCGGGCGTGCTGATCCTGCGCCGCACGCAGCCGGACCTGCCGCGCCCGTTCCGCATTCCGGCCGCCTGGCTGATCTGCAGCCTGGGCGTGCTGAGCTGCCTGGCGCTGCTGTCGGCGATGACGATGCACAACTGGATGCTGATGGGGATCTGGACGGTGATCGGGTTCGCCATCTACTTCGGTTACAGCTACAAGCACAGCCGCCTGCGCGGCTGACGCCCCCCTTGGTAGGTGACGACCGTTGGTCGTCACCTCTACCCGGCCCGGGCACCTGCTTTTAACGCCAGACGCCGTTAAAATGCCCGCCATGAACAACACCCCCTATGACACGGCCCGGCTCAGCGAACTGGCCCAGGTGCTGATCGACAACATCCGCGAACTGGCCCAGGCCGGGTGGACGCCGGCGACCAGCAGCAATTTCTCGCACCGGCTGGATGACCGGCATGCGGCGATCACGGTGTCCGGCAAGGACAAGGGCCGCCTGATCAAGGACGACATCATGGTGGTGGACTTCGACGGCAAGGCCGTGGGCCGGCCACTGCGTCCGTCGGCCGAGACGCTGCTGCATACGCAGCTGTATCGCCGGTTCCCGGAGATCGGCTGCGTGCTGCATACCCATTCGCCGGTGCAGACCATTGCGTCGCGGCTGTATGCGGCCAATGGGCATATCCGGTTGGAGGGGTATGAGCTGCTGAAGGCCTTCCATGGCAACAGCACCCATGAGACGGCGGTGGACGTGCCGGTGTTTGCCAATACCCAGGACATGGACGAGCTTGCCGCCAAGGTCGAGGCCAAGCTGGATGAAGGCTGCATGTGGGGCTACCTGATCGACGGGCATGGCCTGTACGCGTGGGGCCGGGACATGGCCGAGGCGCGCCGGCACTTGGAGGCGTTCGAGTTCCTGCTGCATTGCGAGCTGGAGCTGCGCAAGCTGCGCGGGCCCTGAGCTACATGCCGCAGCGTCATCAGGTCGCGCCCCCCATTCAGGGCCGGCCGCTGATACTCTTTCAGGTCCCCCTCGCCGTTCAAGCTGCCGCCATGAGCCGACTGCGCATTTACGACCACGATGTTCCCGATGCCCCGCTGCTGGATACCCAGGACGGCGCGCTGATTGCCGCCGAGCTGGAGAAGATCGGGGTGACCTTCGAACGCTGGCAGGCGGCCCATGAGGTGGCGCCGGGCGCGAGCCAGGACGAGGTGTTCGCCGCCTACCGCAGCGACATCGACCGGCTGGTGGCCCAGCACGGCTTCAAGAGCGTGGACGTGGCTTCGATCGCGCCGGACAACCCCAACCGCGCCGAGCTGCGGAAGAAGTTCCTGGACGAGCACTTCCACAAGGAAGATGAGGTCCGCTTCTTCGTGGCCGGGTCGGGGCTGTTCACGCTGCACGTGGACGACAAGGTCTATGAGATCGAGTGCGTGAAGAACGATCTGATCGCGGTGCCGGATGGCACCACGCACTGGTTCGACATGGGCGATGAGCCCAGCTTCGTGGCGATCCGCTTCTTCACCGAGCCGGATGGCTGGGTCGGGCACTTCACCGGTACCGACATCGCACAGAAATTCCCCCGCTACATTCCGACCAAGGCGTCCTGATCCATGCCCCACCCCACCGTCATCCTCACCGACATCGAGGGCACCACCAGCAGCATTTCGTTTGTGAAGAACGTGCTGTTTCCGTATGCGCGCAAGGCATTGCCGGCGTTCGTCGCCGCGCATGGCCAGCAGCCGGAGGTGCGTCGCTGGCTGGATGTGGTGGCGGTGGAGATCGGCGGCGCCTGCCAGGACAGCCTGATCGTGGAAACGCTGCAGGGCTGGATCGACCAGGACCGCAAGCACACGGCGCTGAAGGCGCTGCAGGGCATGATCTGGGAAGACGGCTACCGTAACGGCGAGTACAAGGCGCACTTCTATCCGGAAGTGGCGGCGGTGCTGAGTGGCTGGCATGCCGAGGGCAAGCCGTTGTACGTGTACTCGTCCGGCTCGGTGCCGGCGCAGAAGCAGTTTTTCGGCTTCAGCGAGGCGGGCGACCTGACCGGGCTGGTGTCGGGCTGGTTCGACACCGAGATCGGTGGCAAGCGCGAGGCGGAAAGCTACCGCAACATCGTCAAGGCCATCGGCGTGCCGGCCGGGCAGATCGTGTTCCTGTCGGACGTGGTGGAAGAACTGGATGCGGCCCGTGAAGCGGGCCTGCAGACCCGCCTGCTGGACCGCCTGGACGACTACCCGCTGCCGCGCACCGGCGAAGCCACGCACGGCCACGACCGCGTGGAAAATTTCCAGCAGATCACGCTGTAAGCCAGGCCGCGCGATCAGTATCGGAAGATCGCAGGAACGATTTCGGTAGGGTCGGTTCCCAAACGACTGCCGATAGCGGTCGTGAGTTCTTTAACGCATGACCTCCGGCGAAAACGTCTCTCCGTTTGAGGTCATGCGTCCCAGCGCCGATCATCGTTACGTGCAGTCGTTTGGGAACCGACCCTACCGATCCCCAGCCCCAAATCCATCACGCCGCCCATCCCGCACGATGCCGGATGGTCACTGACCCGCCATCGCGTCGGCTACTGAGCGGATCCGCAGTGCCTTGCGCAGCGTTTCGAGTTCGGCATCGGCCTTCACCTTGATCCGCACCGGTTCGCCGGGCAGCAGGTCGATGGCGTTGTCGTCCAGGGTGGCGTCCATCCCGTCGAATTCGATCCATACCCCGCGTGCCAGCTGCGCCGCGCGCAGCTCCAGCACGATGTCATCGCCGTCCTGCGTCCAGCGGCTGTCGATCTGCACCTTCGGCAGCTGCATGTCCTTGGCCGCCGCGAAGTAGACCACCTGGCGCGACAGCACACGCTTGCCCTCCAGCAGCTCCACCACCGCGACGGTACGCGCGGGATCGGCCTTGCCCAGCAGCTGCGCGTCGGTGAAACGCCCGACGTCCAGCGCCGACAGTGCCGGCACCGTCACCGCATCCTGTTGCTGCGAAACCTGGCGCCCATCCACATCCATCACCCGCAAACGCCACTGCGCCTTCAGCGGCTGCTGCAGGTCATTGAGCAGGCTGACCCGGGTGATGCCTTCGTCATGCAACGCCGCCACCGCATGGTCCGCAAAGAACCGCTTCGCATGGAAATGCAGCGCCTTCCACCGCCCGGCGTAATCGATGCTGGACCAGGACGCGCCCGGCCACACATCATTGAGCTGCCAGTACAGCGAGCCCATCGTGTAAGGCCGTGAGGCGCGGTGGTGCAGCGCGGCCAGCGCGATGCCCTCGGCCTGCATCACCTGGCTCAGGTAGACGAAGTCGGGGAAATCGCGCGGCGTGCCGAACTCGCGCTCCACGTACTGCAGCAGGCGCTGGTTGCCCTCGCCCGCCATGAACTTCTGGTGCGCGCGCACGGTATCGCTGTCCACGCGCAGCTCGTCTGCCGGAATGATGCCCTCCAGCGTGCGCAGCACCGGCCACGCCTGCAGGCCGTATTCGGACATGAAACGCGGCGTCTCACGCAGGTAGGCCTGCACCGGCAGCGCCGGGTTGCCCCACACCTGCCAGTAATGCTTGTCGCCGCGGGTGGAGTCGTTGGCCACCGTGTCCAGGTCGTTGCTCGGCGAGCTGGACCAGTACGGCACGCCCAGCCCTTCCTCGGCCACCACCTTGCGCAGGTCGTTGCCGAAAAGGTCCACATAGCCCTGCCAGACGCGTTCGGCAAACGCCGGATCGGCCGCCTTCAGGTCGCGGCCGTGGCCCCAGTCCTTCCACGCGGTTTCTTCTTCGTTGTTGCCACACCACAGCACCACGCTGGGGTGCTCCCGCAGCCGGCGCACGTTGTCGCGCGCTTCGGCCACCACGTTGGCGCGGAACGCCGGATCGTACCCAGGCTGCATGCCGCCACCGAACATGAAGTCCTGCCAGACCAGCAGGCCCAGCTCATCGGCGATGTCGTAGAACGCGTGGTCCTCGTAGTAGCCACCGCCCCAGTTGCGCAGCATGTTCATGTTGGCGTCGCGCGCGGCGGCCAGCTCGCGGCGGATCCGCGCCGGATCGACCCGGGCCGGGAACATGTCGAATGGAATCACGTTGGCGCCCTTGGCGAAGATCGGCACGCCGTTGATGACGAAGGCGAAGCCCTGCCCGCCCTTGGCGTCGTTCTCGCGCCGCAGCTCCACCGTGCGCAGCCCGGTGCGCATGGCGTACCCCATTTCATCCGGGGTACCCGCCGCGGCAACCACGCGCACCGTGTAGCGCGCCTGTTCGCCATGGCCTGCGGGCCACCAGCGCCGCGGGCGGTCCAGCGTGACCGGCACCGACACCACCTGCTGGCCGGCTTGCAGCGCCGCCGTCTGTTCCACCGTGGCGGCCACGCGCCCGTCGGGATCGATCACGGAGAGGCTGAGCGGCACGCTGCCGGCTGCGGCGCTGTCCACGTCCACCTCGACCTTCAGGTCCGCACGGCGCGCATCCAGCGCCAGCGTCTGCACGGCAACGTCGGTGATCCGCTGGGCGTTCCAGCTCTCCAGCTGCACCGGGCGCCAGATCCCCGCCGTCACATAACGCGGGCCCCAGTCCCAGCCGAAGTGGTACCCGGGCTTGCGCACGAAGTTGCCCACCATCGCATCGCGCGGCTCATCGCCATACGGCGAGGGGTAATTGCCGGCGATCTTGTGCGGCATCGCCTGCACGCCGGGCAGCAGCGTGGCGATCGGCGAACGGAACACGATGCGCAGCACGTTGCCGCTGGCCCGCAGCTGTCCGTCCACCCGCGCCCGCCAGGTGCGGTGGCTGTTGTCGGCGCGCAACAGCGCCCGACCGTTGAGGCTCACTTCCGCGAACGTATCCAGGCCTTCAAAGGCCAGTTCGGCATGCGCGTCGGCCAGGGTGGCAGCGTCCACGTCGAAGCGCGCCTGGTATTCCCAGTCGGCCAACCCGATCCACTGCAGCCCGGCTTCGGGCGCGCCGGCATACGGGTCCGGAATGAGTCTGTGCGCCAGCAGGTCGGTATGCACCGACCCCGGCACCGACGCGGGCCGCCACTGGCCCGCCTCGGGATGCGCCTTGAGCTGCGCATTGCCCGGCAGCAGCCGGAACGACCACTGCGCCCGCAGCTGCGCCGCGCCAGCGGGAAGCGCATGAAGCGCAAGCAACAGAACCAGACCTACGCTCCACGCCCAACGCTTCATGCATCGCCTCACTGTAAGGTCAACTCAACGCACCACGTTGAGTACTTCGTAGCACGCGCCCATGGTGTGGTAGTCGGTCTTGCCGGCCGGGCTCTTTTCGTTGCTGTACTTGCGGTTGTCCGCATCCAGGATGCGGTACCACGCGCCGTACTGGTGGTCGATCATGTGCTGCCAGGCGTACGCCCAGAGCTTGTCGTACCAGTCCCAGTAGACCGGGTCACCGGTACGCGCGGCCAGCAGCGCGGCGGTGGCCAGCGATTCGGCCTGCACCCAGAAGTACTTGTCGTCGTCGCACACCGTGCCATCCGGCGCGAAGCCGTAGTACAGGCCGCCGCGTTCCTCGTCCCAGCTGCGTGCCACGGCGGTATCGAACAGGTGGCGCGCGGTCGGTACCAGCCAGTCGGCCTGCACATGGCGGTCCAGGATCAGCAGCAGCTTGGCCCACTCGGTCTGGTGGCCGGGCTGGAAGCCCCACGGGCGGAACAGGTGCTTGGGGTTGTCGAGGTTGTAGTTCCAGTCGATCTGCCACT
Source organism: Stenotrophomonas sp. PS02300 (assembly GCF_029959395.1). Lineage (NCBI taxonomy): Bacteria > Pseudomonadati > Pseudomonadota > Gammaproteobacteria > Lysobacterales > Lysobacteraceae > Stenotrophomonas > Stenotrophomonas sp. PS02300. The sequence goes on along the minus strand of NZ_JASCOP010000022.1, from coordinate 10,330 downwards.
GCGGGTCGTAGTGCTCCCACACCAGTCCCTCGCCCTGCGCGGCCTGGCGGCGGGTCATGTGGTCGGCCAGCAGCAGCGCGCGGTCGCGGTAGCGGGCTTCGCCACTGGCCTCGAACGCAGCCAGCATCGCTTCGCACATGTGCATGTTGGCGTTCTGGCCGCGGTAATCGCTGAAGTTCCAGTCGGCGTCTGCTTCGTCCTTGTACAGGCCGAATGCCGGTTCCCAGAAGCGCGCTTCCAGCAGCGCCCAGGTTTCATCCATCCACGCACGTGCTTCGCCGATGCCGGCCTTCAGTGCGCAGCTGTAGGCCAGCAGCACGAAGGCCACGCCGTAGCAGTGGTTGGTGGCATCTTCGACCACGCCGTCGCGCAGGGTCCACGCGTAGCCGCCGGTGGCCGGGTTGCGGTGCACCTCGCGCAGGTAGCGGATGCCGTGCTCGACCGCTTTGAGGTCGTCCGGCTTGCCGAATTCACGGTAGGCCATGGCGTGGTTGAACACGAAGCGGGTGCTGCTCACCAGGTGGCGGTGGCCGGCGTCGTAGACCGTGCCATCGTCCAGGTAGTAGTGGAAGAAGCCGCCGTTGGGGTCGATCTCGTGCGGCTGGTAGAACGCCATGCTCTGCGCGATGTGCGCGCGCAGGAATTCCGGCGAACGGAAATCAGGCTGGGCGGGAATGGCGGTGGTCATGCGGCGGTTTCCTGTTGTTGCTGCAGCAGTGTCTGGACATCGGCCAGGCTGGGCATCGCGGCGAACGCGCCCTTGCGGGTCACGGCCAGCGCGCCGACCGCAGCGCCGAAACGAATGGCGTCCTGCAGCCCGGCCGCGTCGCGGCAGAAGTCGACGAACGCATCGCCATCGGCCCCGCGCTCACCGAGCGCGAACAGCAGCCCGCCCACGAACGCATCACCTGCGGCGGTGGTGTCCACGGTAGGCACCTGAAAGCCGGTGACCACGCCATTGCCATGGCGGGTGTGCCAACGCATCGGGGCGGCGCCATCGGTGACCACCACGGCCTGCGCATGGGCCGCCAGCAGGCGCTGGATGACCACGGCATTGCCGTCGGCGCCCAGCGGCGCGGCCAGGTATTCAAGTTCCTCGCGCGAGAGCTTGACCAGGTCGGCCAGCACCAGCGCGTCCCACAGCTGCGCGGTCGGGTCGACATCGGCTGGCCACAGCGCCGGGCGCAGGTTGAGGTCCAGGCTGACCATGGCGCCGGCGGCGCGGGCGCGCTGCATGCCGTCGAGCGTGGCCTGGGCGATGGCCGCCTCGGTCAGGCTGTTGGAGCACACATGGAAGCTGCGGGTGCCGTCGAAACAGGCCGGGCTGAAGTGCTCGGCGCGGAACAGCAGGTCCGCGGCCGGCGGCCGGTAGAAGCTGAAACTGCGCTCGCCGTGCGCGTCCAGCGCCACGAACGCCAGCGCGGTCTTGGCCGCGTCGGTGCGCACGATGCAGTCGGTGGCGACCCCGGCACTGGCCAGGCTTTCGGCAAGGAAGTCGCCGAACATGTCCTGGCCGAGCATGCCGGCGAAATGGGTGTCCGCCCCCAGCCGCGCGGCGGCCACGGCGACGTTGGCCGGGGCACCGCCGGCGTACTGCAGGAACGCGCGCGGCGTGTCCGGCGTGGCCGGCGGCTGCGCAAGTAGATCGATCAAAATTTCGCCGAAACAAACAATCTTGGTCATGACGCGCTCAGCCCCCCTGGCTGAAACCGGCGCTCGGGCGCGAACCCGAGAGGCCGTAGAAAATGATGTAGCCGTAGCAGACCAGCGGCAGGATGAAGGACGGCTGCAGCCCGATATGGTCGGCCAGCACGCCCTGCAGGTACGGCACCACGGCGCCGCCGACGATGGCCATGATCAGCAGGCTCGACGCCTTGTTGGTCAGCGGGCCGAGGCGCTCGATGCTGAGCGCGAAGATGGTCGGGAACATGATCGAGTTGAACAGGCCCACCGCCACCACCGAATACAGCGACACTTGGCCGGAACCGAGCATGGTCAGGCCCAGCAGCACCACGTTGGCGATTGCGAACATCGTCAGCAGCAGGCGCGGCGAGAACCGGGTCATGATCGCCGAACCGGCAAAGCGGCCGATCATCGCCAGCGTCCAGTACGCCGAGACGTAATGCGTTGCCTGCTGCTCGGTGAAGCCACCGATGTTGGGCATCGACAGGTAGTTGACCAGGAAGCTGCCGATCGACACCTCGGCACCCACGTAGAAGAAGATCGCCAGCACGCCGAACAGCACATGCTTGTGGCGCAGCGCGTCGAGCAGCGTATGCCGGCCGCTGTCGGCCTGTTCGGTGGTTTCGGTCAGCGCCGGCAGGCGGAACAGGTACACAAACACCGCCAGCAGCGCCAGCGCGATCGCCAGGCCCACGTACGGACCCTGCACGGACTGCGCTTCCTGCACGCGGTAGGCGACCTGTTCGGCAGCGGGCAACGCCGCCAGCTGGTCAGCACTCTTGACCGTGTTGCCGAGGATCAGCAGGCCACCGAAGATCGGCGCGATCGCCGTGCCCAGCGAGTTCAACGCCTGCGCCAGGGTCAGACGGCTCGAAGCGGTCTGCTCCGGGCCCAGCAGCGCCACGTACGGGTTGGCGGCGACCTGCAGCACGGTGATGCCGGTGGCCAGCACGAACAGCGCGCCAAGGAAGGCTTCATACACGCGCAGTTCGGCGGCCGGCCAGAAGCCCAGCGCGCCTACGGCGGCGATGGCCAGGCCGGCCACGATGCCCTTCTTGTAGCCCAGGTGCGCCACCAGCCGGCCGGCCGGCAGCGACATCAGGAAGTAGGTGCCGAAGAAGGTGAACTGCACCAGCATCGCCTTGGCGTAGTTCAGTTCGAACACCGCCTTCAGGTGCGGAATCAGGATGTCGTTGAGGCAGGTCAGGAAGCCCCACATGAAGAAGATCGTGGTGGCCACCGCCAACGCCATGCGCGTGTTGACCACGGGTGCGGTGGATGACGATGTGGGCAGGCGATGCGTTGGAGAAATGGGCATGCGTAACGCGCCTCAGTGTGCGGGCAGGTGAAAGGGAACGGAATCAGCTGACGGCGGGGCCGCTGCTGTCACGGATACGGAGCTGCACCGGTGCCACGGTATGGCGCGGTGCGGCGGTGGGATCGTCCAGCCGCTGCAGCAGCAGTTCGGCCGCCTGGCGGCCGCGCTCGCGCGGATTGACGGTAAGGGTGGTCAGCGGCGGCAACGCTACCGCTGCTTCGGAGATGTCATCGAACCCGGTCACCGCGAAATCGCGGCCCGGCTGCACGCCGCGCGAGGCCAGGCCCAGCATCAGGCCCAGGGCCACGGTGTCGTTGTAGCAGACCGCCGCGGTGGGCACGTCGCCGGCGAACAGCTCGCCCGAACGCGCCGCGGCTTCCAACCGGTTGGGCGCCGATTCGATCAGCCAGTCCTGCTGCACCGACAACCCCGCTTCGGCCAGCGCCTGCGCATAGCCGGTACGGCGCTGGTGGCAGGAGCTGGATTCGGCATGGCCGCCGAAGAAGGCGATGCGGCGATGGCCCTGCTCGATCAGGTGGCGGGTGGCCAGGTAAGCGCCCTGCTGGTTGTCCAGGGTGAGGAAATCCCAGTCGCCGCCCTTGAGCTCGCGGTTGAACAGCAGCACGTTGGCATAGCCCACGGCCTGGCGCACTTCGGTGGCATCGCTGCCCTCGGCCGGCGACAGGATCAGGCCCGCCGGGGTGTGTTCCATCAGCGTGGTCAACACCGCCTGCTGCCGCACCGGCGATTCACCGGTGCTGCCCAGCAGGGTCACGTAGCCCTTCGCGCCCAGGGCCTCGTCGACGCCGGACGCGAATTCGGCGAAGAACGGGTTGGACAGGTCGTTGATGACCAGTGCCACGCTGGTCGAGGTCCGCCGGCGCAGGTTGGCCGCGCCGCGGTTGTACACATAGCGCTGCCGGCGCAGTTCGGCCTCCACCCGCGCGCGGGTGTCGACATTGACCAGCGGGCTGCCCCGCAGCACCAGCGACACCGTGGCGCGCGACACGCCGATGGCATCGGCGATGTCGGTCACGGTGACCGCACGTGCGGCACCGGCACGGGGCGTGCTGGCGCGGGTCCCCTTGGCAGCGGAAGTGTCCTTTTTCATCGTGGCGTCGGCGTCCTCATGGTCCTGCAAGCCTAAACGATCACATCGGTCAACGGATCGCGGCCGGCGGGCTCATTCCAGCGCGGCCCCCGGGGTGGCGCAGTACGACACCGGCAGGGCGTCGACCTGGGTACCCCAGCCGGTTTCCGGTGCGGTGTCGCCCAGGGTGTAGGCGATGGTGCCGCCCTGCTGCAGGCGGTTCCAGTCCAGCCAGACCGGGGCATGCGTCTGGCCATCGACCTGCACGCCCTGCACGTACTGCAGCTTGCGGCCGTCGGCACCGGGTGCCTGCAGGCGCAGCGTGCGGCCCTGGCCGAGGTCGACTTCGACCTTGGCAAAGCGCGGGGTGTGCAGCAGGAACTCGCCGCTGCCCGGCACCGCCGGGTACAGGCCCAGCGCGCTGAACAGGTACCAGGCCGACATGGTGCCCAGGTCATCGTTGCCGGTGACGCCATTGGGCGCATTGGTGAACAGCTGCTGCGCGGCGCGCACCACCGTGGCGGTCTTCCACGGCTGGCCGATCAGCGTGTACATCCACGGGGTGTGCAGGTCCGGCTCGTTGTTGGGGTTGTAGCGGTACTGGTTGTAGTAGCTGTACGGGCCCACCACCCATTCCTTGCGGGCAGCCTGCAGCGGCGACTGCAGCAGCGCGTCATAGGCGAAGAACGCATCCAGGCGCTTGCCGGCGTTCTCGCGACCATGCATCGCCTGGACCAGGCCCGGGATGTCCTGCTGGGCCAGCCACTGGTACTGCCACGCGGTGCCTTCATGGAAGCCATGGTGCGAGCGCGGGCTGTAGTGCCCGTCGGCCGGCAGGTACCACTTGCCATCGTCCATGCGCGGGCGCGGGAACCCGCTCATGCCGGTGTCCTCGTCACGCACGCTCGGGTCCCACACCTTCTGCCAGTTGCGGCCGCGCTGGCGCAGCACCCCGGCATCGTCGGCATGGCCCAGGCCATCGGCCATCTGCGCCAGCGCGCAGTCGGCCAGGGCGTATTCCAGGGTGGCCGAGCCGCCGTGGTGCGGATCGACATCCATGCCCTTGGAGGGGAAGGCGCGGTCGTAGGCGACGTAGCCGTTCTCCACGTAGCCCGGGTTGCCCGAGCGGCCGGCATGCCGCGAGTTCATCGGCGGCAGTTCGAACGCATTGCGGCGCAGTGCGGTGTAGGCCTCGCCTTCGCGCCCCGCCAGCGCGCCGAAGCGCCACAGGTCGACCATGAAGGGGGTGACCGGGTCGCCAGTCATGATGTTGGTTTCGAAGTTCGCGTAGCCCCAGCGCGGCAACCAACCGCCCTGCTCGTTGATGGCCAGCAGGCTGCGGCCGATATCCCGGGTCACCTGCGGGCGGGTCAGCGCCAGCCACTGGTTCTGCGCACGGTAGGTATCCCACAGCGAGAAATACTCGTAGTAGGTCCAGCCCTCGGCGCGGTGGATGTTGTCGTCGTAGCCACGGTAGCGGCCGTCGGCATCGCTGCCGGTCAACGGCTGCAGCAGCGCGTGGTACAGCGCGGTGTAGAGCACGGTGCGGTCGTCGGCATGCTTGCTGTCCACGCGCACGGTGGACAGTTCCTTGCGCCACTGCTGCTGCGACAGGCTGCGCATGCGCTCGAAGCCGAGCAGGCGGCCGTCCTGCATGCCATCGCTGCGCAGGTTGGCGCGCGCACCTTCGGCATCCACGTGCGAAATGGCGCTGACCGCGGTCACTGCACGGCCCTTGGACACATCGAAGCTCAGCCAGGCACCGCTGGGCTTGAGCTCGCCTTCCATGCCGTGGCGGGCGCCGGGCAGGCCACCGCCCTCGCCCCAGGTGCCGTATGCCTTGAACGGACGGTCGAATTCGATGCGGAACCAGGTGGTGTACTGGTGGCCACCGCAGAAGCTCTTGGTGACCAGCTTGCCTTCCACCACGCGGTCGCCGACCACGTCGACCACGCTGCCGATCACCGAATGGCGCTCGTTGGCCTGGCCCACGTTGACCAGCACGTGGCCGGTACCGGCGTCGGCCGGGAAGGTGTAGCGCTCGGCGGCGGCGCGGGTGCGCGCGGTGGCTTCGGCATCAATGCCGCCGTAGCTGGTCAGGCGCACCTTGTAGTAGCCGGCCTGGCCGACTTCGCCTTCGTGGGTGTAACCGGAGGCATAGGCCTTGTGGTCGAAGCTCTTGGCGTTGTCGGTATCGAAATCCCCGCCCGGGCCGATGGTGCCGGTCACCGGCAGTACGGAGACCTGGCCGCCCTGCTCCCAGCAGCCGGCGCCGGACAGGAAGGAATGGCCGAAGCCGCGGATCTTCGGATCGTCGTAGCGCCAGCCGGCATAGTGTTCGCCGATCGGGCTGACCTGGATCAGGCCGAACGGGGCCGAGGCGCCCGGGAACGTATTGCCGTCATCCTTGCTGCCGATGAAGGTGTTGACCTCCCGCTCGAGCGCGGCCGGGGCGGCCTGCAGCATCGGGGTGAAGGCCAGCACGGCCAAGCAGGCCAGGCCCGCCAGCGGGCGGCGCAGGGGCGGAAGGGCAAGGCGGGACGGCAATCGGCGCATGCAGTGGGTCCTATGGTTTGGATCGCTCCAAAGTCACGACGGCGTGAATTTAGATCGATTTAAGTAAACCATGGACAAATTGCGGGATGCATTCTGCGGCGCAACATAAGCACCCGCCCGCCAGGGGCCATAGGCACATCTGCCCCCTCCCCGTCCATATTGCGCAGCAGCATGCTTCCCGCGCCCGGCCGTGTTAAAAATTCGCCGCCAACGGTTTAGATCGATCCAACTCCAAACCGTCACACAACCGGCCACGGCGGGCGTGGGACACACAGAACCCACGCCGATTCGGCCTCCGAATTTAGATCGATACAACGTGTCAGCCATACGTTTCAATCCAAGGGAGAGAGTGGAATGAACCAGATGTCCCGCAAACACGGCCGCGACGCGTTGTCGGCCGCCATCACCTTCGCATTGGCCGCCGCCGCCTTCGTGCCGGCCGCCGCGTTCGCCCAGCAGGCGGCCACCCCGTCCGAGGCCCCCTCGGCGACCACGCTCGACAGCGTGCAGGTCACCGGCTACCGCTACGCGATCGAAAAGAGCCTGCAGCAGAAGCGCGACGCCAACGCCGTGGTCGAAGTGATCACCGCCGAAGACGTGGGCAAGTTCCCCGACAAGAACGTCGCCGATTCGCTGCAGCGCGTGCCGGGCGTGGTGATCACCCGCGACGGCGGCGAAGGCAAGAGCGTCAGCGTGCGTGGCCTGGACCCGGACCTGACCCTGACCCAGTTGAACGGCAACTACATCGCCACCTCGGAAACCAATGACGAGGCGAGCCGTTCGTTCAATTACACCCTGCTGCCGTCGAACATGCTGTCCAGCGCCGAGCTGTTCAAGTCGCCGGAAGCGCGCATCGACGAAGGCGGCATCGGCGGCACGGTCATCCTGCACACCCGCCGCCCGCTGGAGATGGAAGCCAATTCCGGCTACGTGACCCTGGAAGGCACTTCCTCGGACACCAGCCACGACGTGGATCCGCAGGCATCGGCGCTGTACTCGTGGCACAGCGAGGACGAGCGCTTCGGCGTGCTGGTCGGCGTGACCCAGCAGAAGCGCACCAGCCGCACCATGGAAGCCACCACCGAGAACTACCAGTGGTACGGCACCGACACCACCGCCCGTGATGTCAACGGCAACCCGATGAACCAGGGCGGCGTGAACTACTGGTGGGGCAACTCCGGTTTCAACGACCAGAACGGCCGCAACTACACCGATTTCTTCATGCCCACCTCGGTGAACTTCGCGGTGAAGGAAGAAGAACGCGAGCGCAAGGGTGGCCAGTTCACCTTCCAGTTCAAGCCGACCGACAACGTCACGCTGACCGCGAACTACTTCCGCTTCGAGCTGGAGGGTGATTACACCCAGAACATGCTGAAGATTCCGGAATGGAACATGGCGCGCTACAACCAGGACGGCAACTGGGCCGGTGGCCGCCTGTTGAATGGGCTGACCATGGACCCGAGCGGCAGCATCGTCACCGGCGCGCAGTTCGAGAAGATTCCCGGCAAGGCGTATTACTGCAGCGAAGACGAGGCCGCAGCGGCCGGCCTGCCGCCGGGTGGCTGGGGTCCGGACGACTGCACCATTCCCACCCCGCAGCTGACCGGTGGCTACAGCCGCGAAAAGGCGCTGTCGCAGACGGCGGACCTGAGCATCGACTGGGACATCAGCCCGCTGTGGAAGGCGTCCTTCAGCGGCGGCCGCACGTGGTCTGAAGGCGGCCCGTCGATGAACTTCCGCATGTCGGCCAAGCCGCGCCGCCGCGTGGATGGCGTGTGGGAGACCGGCAACCAGTATTCGGCATGGGACCTGACCGGCACCCCGTCGGCCACGTTCTCGCCCGACCTGCAGCAGCAGCTGATGAACGGCATTGCGGAAGTGGACACCGGCTCGACCGATTCGTCGTGGATGCAGACCGAGGTCAAGCAGAACCACTTCCAGGCCGACTTCACCAAGCTGTTTGAAACCGGCTGGCTGGATTCGTTCCAGTTCGGCGCCAAGTACAGCGATGGCAAGGTCCACCGCAATACGGGCAATACGTACTGGGTCTGCCAGGGCACCGATCCGGCCGACTACGACAACAACCGCTACCAGGCGGGCTGTGACAACACGGCGGGCATCGCGCAGCCGGGCTTCTTCCTGTCCAATCCGATCACCGGCATCCGTGGCGGCTTCGACGCCAACGTGTTCCCGGGCATCGATTACCCGGCGTACATCAATTACCTCAACGATCGCTACGGCGGTTCGCACAACCGCACCGAAGACGATTTCGTCTACAACGTGAACGAGAAGGTCTACGCCGGTTACTTCCAGGCCAACTTCCGTACCGAGCGCCTGCGCGGTAACGTGGGCGTGCGCGTGGTCCGTACCGAGCAGTTCGCGCAGTCCAGCGATTCGATCGAGCGCTTCAACGATTACTTCCTGGACAACGCCTCGGGCGCGCCGATGTCGTGCAACGACCCGGCGGCAGCGGCGTTCCCGAACTACGGTTGCGAGAGTGGCTTCGTCCGCCTGCCCGACAGCCTGGCACGCCAGAAGTCGTTCGAGCTGATCGGCACGGACAAGACCTATACCGACTTCCTGCCGAGCTTCAACATCGCCTGGGACATCACCGACAACCTGGTGCTGCGTGGTGCGGCGTCGAAGGTCATTGCCCGCCCGAGCTACACCAGCATCGCGGCACCGGGCGCGCTGAGCTACTACAGCGCCGAGTACGTGAATGACCGCCGCGTGGCCGGTGGTGCGCCGCAGGAAGGCTGGCAGGGCCACGGCAGCAACAAGGACCTGGAGCCGTTCGAGGCGACGCAGTTCGATGTGGGCCTGGAGTGGTACTTCCAGCCGGGCGCGGTGGCGGGCATCGGCCTGTTCCGCAAGAACGTGGACAACTTCACGGTGCCGGTGGTGCGTGACGTGCAGATGGTGGTCGGCGGTGAGTCGGTCACGGTGCAGGATTACGAGACGCAGGCCAACGGTCGCGATGGCGTGTCGCAGGGTGTGGAGCTGTACGGTCAGTACACGTTCGACATGGGCTTCGGTGTGCAGGCGAACTACACCTACAACGACACCAACCTGGCCTCGATCGTGCTCGACGGTGAAAGCATCGGTTCGTCGCCGCTGGTCGGCAGCGCCAAGAACCAGGCCAACGTGACGGTGTTCTACGAGAACGAGAAGTTCCTGGCACGCGCGTCGTACAACCGCCGCGGCGAAGTGGTCGGCGGCCTGAACGGCGGCATGACCGAGTACACCGAGCCGTATGCACAGCTCGATCTGAACGTGGCCTACAACTTCACCGATGCGCTGACCTTCACCGCCTCAGTGTTGAATGCCACCAAGGAAGAGCAGCGCGTCCACCTGGGCAACGATACCGATGCCCGCCTGATCTCCAGCCTGTACTCGGGCCGCCAGCTGTACTTCGGCGCTACCTACAAGTTCTAAGCGTCAACCCTACCCCGCCTACGGGCGGGGGAAACGCTCCTCCACGACAACCGCGCTTTCATAGGCGGTTGTCGTTTTTTTTGGGGTTGGTAGGTACCGACCGTTGGTCGGTACGCAACGCAGAAGCTTTGGCCTGCGACCACGCGTGCAGGGCCGGCGGGTGTGGGGGTACGGGGGGCGCCGTGAACCCTTCCATGGGGGCTCTTACCAAACATCCATGTTTGGTAAAGCCCCCGTACCCCCACACC
>NZ_JASCOP010000229.1:0-2408 GCF_029959395.1 Stenotrophomonas sp. PS02300 | reverse complement strand
CGGGGGCGGGCTTTTTTTTAAATTTGAAGGGTTTTTCCATCAGATCCAAAAAAAAAAAAAAAAAAAAAAAAAAAAAAAAAAAAAGAAATAAAGATTGCAGCACCTGAGTTTCGCGTATGGTCACCCACTACACTACTCGGTCAGGCTCTTACCAGCTTAACTACAGTTGATCGGACGGGAAACGGTGCTTTCTGGTAGATATGGCCGCAACCGATAGTTTAACGGAAACGCAGGTGATATGAGGGCAGGGTCCAGACATGTTCAGTAGGTGGGAGTGAGAGGTGTTATGGGTGGAGGACAATTTTTATTATATTTCATCTAATAGCAATAGGATATGAGAGGTGAAAAAGCAAAAGCAATAGTGCATTGTGATGTGGAGAATAAGGTGCATACGATGAAAAAGGTGATTTGTCATTTACAAGAGGTAGGTCGAAACAGAACATGAAAGTTGGTCGGTAGGTGGCATGCAGAGGTAGTTTCAAGGTGACAGGTTATGAAGATATGGTGCAAAAGACAAATGGATGGTGGCAGGCATAGTAAAATGATGGTGTGGAAGACATAGATGGTATTTGTTTTGCATTTACGGCACCGGATGCGGGCGATAATGACGGGAAGAGATTTAGTATGTGGGACAGAATTTCGGCGGCAGTATTGAGACCATGAGAGTAGCAAACGTAAGTCTAAAGGTTGTTTTATAGTAGTTAGGATGTAGGAAATGTATTCCGATAGGCCATTTTACATTTGGAGGGACGGTTGAAAGTGGACAGAGGAAAAGGTGCGGAAATGGCTGATTTTGATTGTTTATGTTTTGTGTGATAATTTTACATTTTTGCATAGTATTAGGTAGTTAGATGAAAGATGAATAGACATAGGAGTAAGAAAACATAGAATAGTTACCATTATTGGTAGGAGTGTGGTGGGGTGGTATAGTCCGCATTGGGATGTTACTTTCCTGTTATGGCATGGATTTCCCTTTAGGGTCTCTGAAGCGTATTTCCGTCACCGAAAAAGGCAGAAAAAGGGAAACTGAAGGGAGGATAGTAGTAAAGTTTGAATGGTGGTAGTGTAATGTATGATATCCGTTGGTTTTGGTTTCGGTTGTGAAAAGTTTTTTGGTATGATATTTTGCAAGTAGCATATATTTCTTGTGTGAGAAAGGTATATTTTGTATGTTCCCGCGCGTTTCCGTATTTTCCGCTTCCGTATTTTCCGCTTCCGTATTTTCCGCTTCCGTATTTTCCGCTTCCGCTTCCGCAGTAAAAAAAAGTGAGGAACTGGGTTACCCGGGGCACCTGTCACTTTGGAAAAAAAAAAGAAAAAAATATACGCTAAGATTTTTGGAGAATAGCTTAAATTGAAGTTTTTCTCGGCAAGAAATACGTAGTTAAGGCAGAGCGACAGAGAGGGCAAAAGAAAATAAAAGTAAGATTTTAGTTTGTAATGGGAGGGGGGGTTTAGTCATGGAGTACAAGTGTGAGGAAAAGTAGTTGGGAGGTACTTCATGCGAAAGCAGTTGAAGACAAGTTCGAAAAGAGTTTGGAAACGAATTCGAGTAGGCTTGTCGTTCGTTATGTTTTTGTAAATGGCCTCGTCAAACGGTGGAGAGAGTCGCTAGGTGATCGTCAGATCTGCCTAGTCTCTATACAGCGTGTTTAATTGACATGGGTTGATGCGTATTGAGAGATACAATTTGGGAAGAAATTCCCAGAGTGTGTTTCTTTTGCGTTTAACCTGAACAGTCTCATCGTGGGCATCTTGCGATTCCATTGGTGAGCAGCGAAGGATTTGGTGGATTACTAGCTAATAGCAATCTATTTCAAAGAATTCAAACTTGGGGGAATGCCTTGTTGAATAGCCGGTCGCAAGACTGTGATTCTTCAAGTGTAACCTCCTCTCAAATCAGCGATATCAAACGTACCATTCCGTGAAACACCGGGGTATCTGTTTGGTGGAACCTGATTAGAGGAAACTCAAAGAGTGCTATGGTATGGTGACGGAGTGCGCTGGTCAAGAGTGTAAAAGCTTTTTGAACAGAGAGCATTTCCGGCAGCAGAGAGACCTGAAAAAGCAATTTTTCTGGAATTTCAGCTGTTTCCAAACTCAATAAGTATCTTCTAGCAAGAGGGAATAGGTGGGAAAAAAAAAAAGAGATTTCGGTTTCTTTCTTTTTTACTGCTTGTTGCTTCTTCTTTTAAGATAGTTATCTGGTTGATCCTGCCAGTAGTCATATGCTTGTCTCAAAGATTAAGCCATGCATGTCTAAGTATAAGCAATTTATACAGTGAAACTGCGAATGGCTCATTAAATCAGTTATCGTTTATTTGATAGTTCCTTTACTACATGGTATAACTGTGGTAATTCTAGAGCTAATACATGCTTAAAATCTCGACCCTTTGGAAGAGATGTAT
>NZ_JASCOP010000228.1:0-2471 GCF_029959395.1 Stenotrophomonas sp. PS02300 | reverse complement strand
GGTCGCTGCGCGGCTATGCCGAGTGGCAGCAGACGCTGTCCAGCGATGGCCTGGCCTTCGATGCCAGCTTCGTGGGCGTGGATGCCTGGGCGCCGGTGGCGGGGCTGCAGCCGGCACGCTCCGGCGGTCTGTTCGGCCTGTCGGTGCAGTCCTGGCTGACGCGCAACTCGCAGCTCTCGTTCGGCTACGACCAGCGCTTCGGCCCGCGTGGCGACCTGAGCCAGGTGGCGCTGCGGTACTCCGTCGCATTCTGATCCAACGATGGCGGGACTACATTTTACGAAATGGGAACGCAGGGCATGGTATGGCGACGCGTTTCCCGGCAGACTGCGCGGGGGTGGCCCGGCATAGAGGGTCAGCATTTACCACCGGTGTCGGCCGGACAGGCAGGACGCCTCGCGTGGTTTCAATTACGTTTTGGGGAGCAGGGATGAACCAGGTAGTTTTCAGCAGGACCGTGCTGGCCGGCGCGCTGGCCGTGGCATTGAGCGCATGTGGCGGCGGCAGCGGCAACAGCAAGGGAGACCTTCCGGTGGCCCCGGTGGTCCCGCCGATCACCCCGCCGATCGTGGTGGTGCCGCCGGTGACACCGCCGCCGGTCAAGCCGACCCAGCCGGCCATCGACGCGCACCTTGCGCTGATCAATGGCTTTGAACGGCAGGACCTGACCGGCGCCGGGATCCGGATCGGCGTGGTCGATTCCGGCGTCAACCGTGCCCATCCCACCTTGGCCGGCCGGGTCGTCGCCAGCCACAGCTACGTGGATCCGGGCGCCAACAACCTGGCCGTCGACGACGTGGTCGGGCATGGCACCACCGTGGCGTCGCTGGCCGCTGGCGCCGCCTATGGCGACTGGCCGGGCGGCGTCGCCCCCGAGGCGCTGATCGTGTCGGCGCGCATCATCGCCGACAAGGCACCGGCCGATGACGGTACCGGCAACGGCAACCAGGTCAATGGCGCGCTGGGCCTGGCCGCCGTGCACCAGGACCTGATCGCCGACGGCGTCAAGATCATGAACAACTCCTGGGGCGGGCTGTACTGGACCAACCCGAACGCGACCGCTGCCATTGCGGCCGAGTACCGGCCCTTCATCACCACCAACAACGGCCTGGTGGTGTTCGCCACCGGTAACGAAAGCAAGGCGGACCCGTCCAACATGGCCGCGCTGCCGAGCCAGGCCGGTCCGAACGACACCCGTCCGGCTGCGGACCTGGAGCGTGGCTGGCTGGCGGTGACCGCCATCAATTCCAACCAGCCCGATACCCTGGCGTCCTACGCCAATGCCTGTGGCGTGGCGGCCAATTACTGCCTGGCCGCGCCGGGCGAAGCGGTGTTCGTCGATCCCAAAAGCACCACCGGCAGCACGCCCAGCTACCTCTGGGGCGGCGGCACCTCGTACGCGGCCCCGCTGGTCTCGGGCACGGCGGCGCTGGTCTGGCAGAAGTACCCGTACTTCAGCAACGACCAGGTGCGGCAGACCCTGCTCGGCACCGCCACCGACTTGGGCGCGGCCGGCGTGGACAGCGTGTTCGGCTACGGCCTGCTCAACGTGGGCAGGGCGATCAATGGCCCCGGCCGCTTCGACTGGGGCACCATGGTGGTCAACGTGCCGGGTTCGTCCAACTTCAGTACCTGGAGCAACAACATCAGCGGTGCCGGCGGGCTGGACAAGTCCGGCCCCGGAACGCTGGTCCTGGGCGGCAAGAACACCTACACCGGCGGCACCATCGTCCGCTCGGGCGCGCTCTCGCTGGCCGATGGCGCGTCGCTGGGTTCCGACGTGCAGGTCCTGCAGGCCGGCGGCCTGCAGTTCCGCGCCGGTACCACCGGGGTCTCGGGCAACGTGGTCAACAGCGGCACGCTGTACCTGTTCGAGGCCGGCGTTACCGCCGTGATCCAGGGTAACTACACCCACGAGGCCACCGGCGTGTTCTCGACCGCGCTCGGTGCGCAGGCGTTGAAGGTGACCGGCACCGCCCAGCTCAACGGCGGCACCGTGCGGATCGACCGTGCGGTGGAAGGCTATGTCCCGCAGACGGGTGTCCGGCAGGAGCTGATCACCGCCGCGCAGGGCCTGACCGGCACGTTCGATCGCTACACCGCGCTCGGCAACGTCGTGCTGCTGGATGCGACGTTCACCTACGACCACTACTCGGTGGGGTTGAACATCGATCGCGTGAGCGTGACCGGCGCTGCGGCGTCGGCGGGGCTCGGTGCCATTTCGGCCGCTTCGGCCCTGCGCGTCGAGCAGGCGTTCGACGTGCTCGATACCGGCACGGGCCTCGGCACGCCGGGCTTTGCCGACGCGGCGGGCGAGCTGCAGCGGGTGCAGGGCGCGGCCGGCCTGCAGGCGAGCCTGGAAAGCCTGTCCGGCAAGGCGCACAGCCTGGCCAACGGCATGACCTTCGACAACCTGGACATGAACCGCCGCGCGCTGTCGACCCGCTTCGATGCGGTGTCGGCCGCACCGC
>NZ_JASCOP010000227.1:0-2538 GCF_029959395.1 Stenotrophomonas sp. PS02300 | reverse complement strand
GCCGCGAAATTTCCGCCCACACCATCGGCGAGGATTTCGAGCGCAAACCGCGCATCCATCGCGCGTGGGAGATCCGGCGCTTCGGCGCCTGAGGTTGCGTGCCCACCAACGGTGGGCACCTACCGGCAACATCGGCAGGCCACGAACGTTGGTCGTGCCAACATCGGTAGGCCACGACCGTTGGTCGTGGCGGGCTTACAGCGCAGCTGCAGCCAGCCCCACCAAGGGTAATGCCCAGGCCAGCGGCGCGATCCAGCGCGGTCGCCAGGGATACAGGCCGAAGGCGATCAGCAGGCCGCTGATCGTCATCGCGCCCAGCCACAGCACCGGGCCGGCGGCCCAGCCGTGGTCAGCCACGCACAGGCCAAATGCGGTGGCCAGCAATGCCCAGCCCAACCAACGCCACAGGCGCATGCGCGCGGGCCCGGCATGCGCCTTGCCGTGCAGGTCGAGCTGGTGCTTTTCCATCGCCAGCGACAGCGCGGTGAACGCCGAAAAATTCAAGGTGAGCGCCAGCAGCATCATGCGTTGGCCTCGGCAGTGTTGCGGGTGGCGGCTGCAACTGCAGCGGCCTGGCGCTTCTTCTTCTCGGCCGCGCTCAGCGCCGGCTGCCAACGCTGCATGCGCAGGCCGCAGTACGCCAGCATCGCGCCGAAGGCGAGCATCACCAGGTCGAACCCGGCCAGCGCCCAGTCGCCCGTGCGCAGGGTCACGCCCAGATGTGCGTGGGTGGTTAGCGCATTGATCACCGGGATCAGGGCAAACAACGCAGCGCCCAGGTACAGCTGCCACGCCCACATCAGCCGCTTCGGCCAGATGAAGGCAGCCAACAGGGCAGCGCCCCACGCGTAGAAGAACACGCTGGCTTCCGCGTTGGCGCGCTCCGCCATCTGCAGCGGCAGCAGGCGGTTACCCCAGAAGTAGGCGGCAAACGCGATCGGCAGGCCGGCCACGGCGCCGATGTTGAGCGCATCCACCAGGCGCAGGCCGAAGCCGATCCGGCCTGCCTTGGCGTGCTTGGGGCGCTCCTTGACCGCCCACAGCACCACGCCGCTGGCCACCATCAGGCAACCGACCAGGCCGGACAGGAAGAACAGGGCGCGCAGGCCCCAGTCCGCAAAGCGGGCCAGGTGCAGGCCGTACATCACGCCACGGGTGTGGGTGGCGCCCCCGGGCACCGGGCTGGTCTCGATCAACGCGCCGCTGACCGCGTTGTAGCGCAGCGAAGGTGTGTCGACCGACAGCCGCTTGCCGTCGCGCTGGTAGATGTCGATCACCGCATTGGCCGCGCCCGGGTGGAACACGGTGAAGCCGCTGACCTGCGCGCCCTTCCATTCGGCACGCGCGCCGTCGATCAGCTGCTGGATCGGCAGCGGGGCGGCGCTGCCTTCGGCGGGGTCGGCGGGATCGGCCAGGCGCGCGAAGGCCTCGCTGAAGAACGCATCCTCGTCCTTCGGATAGGCCACGCTCACCCCCTGCGGCAGGTACATGAACATCAGCGTGACGATGCCGGTGTAGGTGATCATCGCGTGGTAGGGCAGGGCCATCACCGCGCTGACGTTGTGGAAGTCCAGCCACGAACGCAGGCCCTTCTCGGGCCGGAAGGTGAAGAAGTCCTTGAAGATCTTCTTGTGGGTGATCACCCCGGTGATGATCGCCACCAGCATGAACATCGCGCAGAAACCCACCAGGTAGCGCGCCCACAGCACCGGGATGTAATGCAGGTCGAAATGCAGGCGGTAGAAGAAGTCGCCGCCGCGGGTTTCGCGCGCGGCCACTTCCTCGCCGCTGGCCGGGTCCACCGTGGCATCGCCGAATCGGCCACCGCCGCGGCGGCGCTTTTCGCCTTCGGCCGGCGGTCTCACCATGGATTCGGGGTTGCGCCAGAACATGCGCATGGCCGGGTTGCGCGGGTCGGGCAGGGTCACGTTCCAACTTTCGGCCTTCGGCGCCTTGTGCTGCAGGAACGCCACCGCGCGCTCGGCGGCCACCTCGGTGGACACACTACTGCGCGGCAGTTCCGGGCGCATCCAGCGGCTGATTTCTTCGCGGTAGTAGCTGGCGGTGCCGGCCATGAAGATGAGCAGCAGCAGCCAGCCCACCAGCAGCCCGGTCCAGGTGTGCAGCCAGGCCATGGACTGGCGGAATCCATTCTTCATGCACGTGCTCCCAGTGCGAGGGTGCCCAGCCAGAACAGCGCGGTAGGCGCAGCAATGCCGATCCAGGCGCGCAACGCGGTGCGGGTGGCGAACGCCCACAACGCCGCACAGGCGCACAGCACGATGGCCACCAACATGCCGGTCAGCACCGCCTGGGCACGGGCGATGGGCAGCGCCACGGCGAAGAACATCGCGCAGGTGGCAGCCAGCGCGTAGCCGCCGATGATCGCGGCCAACGAACGCGACAGCACTCCCAGCCAGGGGCGGGCGAAGAAACCGCCGAAACGGTTGAACCAGCTGGCATCAGGCGTGCTGTCCACGGGAACCTGCAATG
Source organism: Stenotrophomonas sp. PS02300 (assembly GCF_029959395.1). NCBI lineage: Bacteria > Pseudomonadati > Pseudomonadota > Gammaproteobacteria > Lysobacterales > Lysobacteraceae > Stenotrophomonas > Stenotrophomonas sp. PS02300. The sequence continues at coordinate 45 of NZ_JASCOP010000227.1, read as the reverse complement.
TCGGGCCGAACAACGAACGTCACCGGCCTTGGCCGGTGACAGGGG
>NZ_JASCOP010000226.1:0-2547 GCF_029959395.1 Stenotrophomonas sp. PS02300 | reverse complement strand
GCCGCCCCGGTCGTCGTCGCCGCACCGGCAGCGCGCCACGCCGCCCCGGCCCGCCCGCGTGCACCGGCCGCGCCGGTCCGCCGCGCGGCCGTGCGCGAACCGGTGCTGGCCAACGAGGGCGACTGGCAGGAGTTCTGATCCTCGCCACCGTCCGCCCCTGACACCACCCCGCTCCGGCGGGGTGGTTTTTTTCGGCGATCGCACCGCTACACACATTGGCCCTACATTATTGTGAACTGCTGCCGATAAACGGACAGAGACCTGATATCGCACGATATCCGTACCCGCCCAACGCAGCAGAGTCCATGTCCGAAGGCAGCCTTGACCCCCATGACGCATCCCATGCCGCCCACGAAGACGGCACGGACGATCGTTACCTGGTCCGCAACCCCCGGCAGATCCGCCAGCTGCTGCAGGCGCTGATCGACCAGCGCTCGCTGATCAACGCGCACCTGGGCGGTCGCGACCAATCGTTCCCGACCGCGATCCTGGAGCTGGACGAAGACGACGACTGGCTGCTGCTCGACGGCAGCCCGTCCGAGCCGGCCAACCGCGCCGCCGAAGACGCCGGCCACCTGCTCTGCTTCGCGCAGCTGGACCGGGTGATGGTCCGCTTCCGCCTGGACCACCTGGAACGCACCGGCGGCCACCGCCACGTCGCCTTCCGCGTGCCCTTCCCGACCGAACTGGTGCACCTGCAGCGCCGCGAACTCTATCGGCTGGAAACCCCGTTCACCGACTCCCCGCACCTGCTGTTCCCGATCAACGAAGACCGCAGCGAAGCCCTGCACCTGCGCGTGGTGGACATCAGCGGCGGCGGCCTGGCCGTCACCGTGCCGGTGGACTGCAACGTCTTCAGCATCCAGAAGCGTTACGACGCCCGCCTGGACATGCCCGAAAGCGGCCCGCTGCAGATCTCGCTGATCGTCTGCAACCAGCTGGCGGTCAAGCTGCCCAGCGGCGTGGAAATGAAGCGCATCGGCATGCGTTTCGATGGCCTCCCGCGCGGCGGCGACAGCGCCATCCAGCGCTACATCTTCCGCATCGACCGCCAACGCAGCGCCCGCAAGAACGGCGAGTAGTCCCGGCCGTTGGCCGGATGCTCTTCGTTCCGGGGTCATGAACGCCGGATGGGTGCCTTCGGAACATTTAAACGCCGGGGTGTTGGCAGCAGTCGTCGCGAGAACGCCTCCGGACGCTTGGGCCGCGCTGCGCGCGGTGTCCGGCCAACGGCCGGGGCTACGAATTGTTACGTAACGTCCGGAGATCGGGATCAATCAACCGAGGGACACCGGAAGCCGGCGCGCCGCGCCCCCGGCCGGCTGCACGAATCCGGTAGCGCCGGCCGTTGGCCGGCTGCCTTTCGCGACAGCCTCTAAAGTCGCGACATCCCAGGCCGATATCCAGCGTGACGCCCCGGTTTTCCGACCGCCACGCCCGACCCAGGATTCCTTCCATGAACGACAGCAACCCCAACGCCGCCAGCAGCGGTGGCGAGTACCTCAGCTTCACCCTCGGCGCCGAGCACTACGGCGTGGACATCCTCAAGGTGCAGGAAATCCGCGGTTACGACTCCGTCACCCGCGTGCCCGATGCCCCCGATTACATCAAGGGCGTGATCAACCTGCGCGGCACCATCGTTCCCGTCATCGACCTGCGCCTCAAGCTGCGCCTGGACGAAGCACGCTACGACGCCTTCACCGTCATGATCGTCCTCAACGTCGACAACCGCGTGGTCGGCATCGTCGTGGACAGCGTCTCCGACGTGATCCCGCTCAACGCCGACCAGATCCGCCCCACCCCCGAGTTCGGCGCCGCCGTCGATACCCGCTTCATCTCCGGCATCGGCACCCAGGACGATCGCATGCTGATCCTGCTCGATATCGAAACCCTGCTCGACAGCGCCGACATGGGCCAGCCGGCCGTTGTCGAAGACGCTGCCGCCTGATCCGGCCCCTGCGACAGACCGGAACGACTTTCGTTCAACAAAGTCCTTAAGTTGTGTCGCAACTGGCCGATAGCTGGATTCAGGAACCGGACGCGCGGCCCCGCCACGCCCCGGACCACTTATCCATATCCCCCGGAGAATCTCCCGATGAAGTCCCTGCTTGCTCTGCTTTCGGTCGCTGTCCTCGCCTCGTCCGCCTCGTCCGCTTTCGCCCAGTCGGCTGAAATGATCCCGCCGGAGCTGGCCGCGCGCGCCGTTGGCAAGGATGGCATGGTCTGCGGCAAGGTCGAAAAGGCCCGCTACGCCGAAGGTTCCGAAGGCCAGCCGACCTTCCTGTACATGGGCGGCGCCTTCCCGCGCCACACCTTCTCGGCCCGCATCGCCGGCGAGAACCGCGGCAAGTTCAGCTTCCCGCTGGAAACCCTGGAAGGCAAGACCGTCTGCGTGATCGGCAAGATCGCCCGCGACGCCTCGCGCGCTGAAATCGAAGTCAGCTCGCCGGCTGGCCTGAAGCTGGCCAACATCAAGTAATCGCCCCACGCCCCGGCCCCCCGGCCCACGCCCGCGGGGCCCCGGCCCCCCCGGGCCCCGCCCCGCCG
>NZ_JASCOP010000225.1:0-2623 GCF_029959395.1 Stenotrophomonas sp. PS02300 | reverse complement strand
GGTTTGCGGGACTGTCAAAAACATGGATGTTTTTGCCAAGCCTCCATGGATGGATTCACGGCGTGTCCCGCAAACCCGCACCCGCCGGCCCAGCTCAGACCAAGCGACGGCCACCGGCTGTTCGCCCAGATGCATGAAGCTGCCGGGCAGGGCCCGGCACTACGGGAGTGTCTGCAACCCCGACGTTTGCAGGCCACGCAGCCGGGCAGCCAAAAAAAATCCCGCCGAAGCGGGATTTTTCATCAGCAATCAGACTTCAAGCGAAGCCAGGTCGCCCTTGTTCTCCAGCCACTGCTTGCGGTCGCCTGCGCGCTTCTTGGCCAGCAGCATGTCCATCAGCGCGCTGGTCTGCTCGCCGTCGTCCACCGTCAACTGCACCAGGCGGCGCGTGTCGGGGTGGATGGTCGACTCGCGCAACTGGTTCGGGTTCATTTCGCCCAGGCCCTTGAAGCGGGTCACGTTGACCTGGCCCTTGATCTTCTCGCGCTCGATCTTGTCCAGCAGCGAACGCTTTTCTTCCTCGTCCAGCGCGTAGAACACCTGCTTGCCCACGTCCACGCGGAACAGCGGCGGCATCGCCACGAACACGTGGCCCGCATCCACCAGCGACGGGAAGTGCTTCAGGAACAGCGCCGTCAGCAGCGTGGCGATATGCAGGCCATCCGAGTCCGCGTCGGCCAGGATCACCACCTTGCCGTAACGCAGCCCGCTGATGTCTTCCTTGCCCGGGTCGCAGCCGATCGCGATCGCCAGGTTGTGCACTTCTTCCGACGCCAGCACGCTGCCCGACGACACTTCCCAGGTGTTCAGGATCTTGCCGCGCAGCGGCATGATCGCCTGGAAGTCCTTGTCACGCGCCTGCTTGGCACTGCCGCCCGCCGAATCGCCTTCCACCAGGAACAGCTCCGTGCGCGACAGGTCCTGGCTGATGCAGTCCGCCAGCTTGCCCGGCAGGGCAGGGCCCTGCGTGACCTTCTTGCGCACCACCAGCTTTTCGGTCTTCAGGCGCGCACTGGCGCGCTCGATCGCCAGCTGCGCGATCTGCTCGCCCAACGCCACGTTCTGGTTCAACAGCAGGCTGAAGGCGTCATGTGCCGCGCCCTCCACGAAGCCCGCCGCCTGGCGCGACGACAGCCGCTCCTTGGTCTGCCCGCTGAACTGCGGGTCGGTCATCTTCAACGACAGCACGAACGACACCCGGTCCCACACGTCTTCCGGGGCCAACTTCACCCCGCGCGGCAGCAGGTTGCGGAAATCGCAGAACTCGCGCAGCGCCTCGGTCAGGCCCGTGCGCAGGCCGTTGGCGTGGGTACCGTGCTGCGCGGTCGGAATCAGGTTGACGTAGCTTTCCTGGACCAGCTCGCCTTCCGGCAGCCAGGCCACCGCCCAGTCCACCACCTCGGTGTCCTTCTTCAGCTGGCCCACGAACAGCTCGGCCGGCAGCATTTCGCGCTCGCCCAGCTCGGCCTTCAGGTAATCGCTCAGCCCGTCCTCGAAGTACCAGGTGTCCTGCTCGTCGGTGGCCTCGTCGCGCAGCTTCACCGTCAGGCCCGGGCACAGCACCGCCTTGGCGCGCAGCAGGTGGCGCAGCGCCCGCAGGTTGTACTTGGGCGTATCGAAGTACTTCGGGTCGGCCCAGAAGCGCACCCGCGTACCGGTGTTCTTCTTGCCCACGCTGCCGACCACTTCCAGCGGCGTGGCGCGGTCGCCGTTGCGGAAGGTGATGCGGTGCTCGCTGCCGTCGCGGCGGATATGCACTTCCACCAGCGTCGACAGCGCATTGACCACGCTCACGCCCACGCCATGCAGGCCGCCGGAGAAGGTGTAGTTCTTGTTGTTGAACTTGCCGCCCGCGTGCAGCCGGGTCAGGATCAGCTCCACGCCGGGGACCTTCTCCTCCGGGTGGATGTCCACCGGCATGCCGCGGCCGTCATCGGTGACCTCGCAGCTGCCGTCCTTGTACAGGGTGACCTCCACCGTCCGGGCATGCCCGGCCAGCGCTTCGTCCACGGCGTTGTCGATCACTTCCTGCGCCAGGTGGTTCGGGCGCGCGGTGTCGGTATACATGCCCGGGCGGCGCTTGACCGGGTCCAGGCCGGACAGGACTTCAATATCGGCGGCGTTATAGCGGGTATTCATCTGTCTTCATAAAGCGCAAAGCGACGGCGAAGTTTGCGGTGTGGCGGGGTTTTTTGCACGCCGCACGTTCAGGGGGCGGCCGACAACCCCGCGATAGACTGTAGGCGATGGGAAAACCGGAGCCCCGGCGCCCCATCCCCAGCCATATGCGAGGAGACCCCCCATGAAGAAGTTGCTGACCATCGTTGCCATTGCCGCCGCCGTCGTGGCCGTGCCGCTGGCAATGGCGCAGAACGCCGGACAGGGCCAGTCCACCGCGCAGCAGGGCGAGCAGGCCGAGGCCAAGGCCCAGTCCGAAGCCGACGCCAAGGCCAAGCGCCGCGCGGCTGCCACCGCCGAAATGAAGGCCAAGGGCCAGCAGGCGCCGCAGCAGGAAGAGGAAGAAGAGGCCAAGAAGAAGCGCTGAACAAGCGTTTCGGCTTCCCCGACGCCCCGGCGTGCCGGGGGGTCGTGGTTCGTGGCCCCTTGGGGGGGCGCCGTCAAT
>NZ_JASCOP010000224.1:0-2729 GCF_029959395.1 Stenotrophomonas sp. PS02300 | reverse complement strand
CTGCTGGATGGCGGCGCCGGCGAGTTGCTTGCCGTCTGAAGCGTGCCGACCAACGGTCGGCACCTACCACGAGCGTTGCCGGTAGGTACCGACCGTTGGTCGGTACGCACCGCGGGCATCATTTGAATTTATAGACGACGTTCATCGTGGTCAGGGTGTCGGTCTTGCGCTTGTCTTCGGCCACGTCGCTGTTGTAACGCGCCTGCCAGGCGGCCTTCAGCGCCAGGTGCTCGTTCATGCTCACCGACACGCCGAAATCGTTCTGGCCGAAGGTGTTGTACGAGCCCGATTCCACCAGCAGGGTGTTGATCAGGTCGGTATTGGGGGTCAGCGAATACTTCACGTCGAACAGCCCACGGCCGATCAGGCCGGTGCGGGTTTCGTCGTCTTCGGTGTTGTGCGTGCGGCGCACACCGGGGCCGATCTGCGCATCCATGTAGAAGCGGTCGCCCTCCACCAGCCGGGTGCCGTAGCCCAGGCCGAACGAGCTCTGGCGGTCGTAGGTGGCGAAATCGTCGCGCTCGTAACGGACGGTGGCGGTGATCTGGCGGTGTTCGCCCAGCTGCAGCGCGCTGCCGGCGCTGCCGGTGTAGCGGTTGGCGGTGGTGTTGCTGCGCTTGGTGATGGTGCCGTCGTCTGCGGTTTCGGTGTATTCCGAACGCGAACGCAGGCCGAACAGGTCCATGCTGTGCACCCAGTCGTCATCGGTATAGCGCAGGCGCAGGCGGCCGTTGGCGCTTTCGGTGTTGCTGTTGCCCCGTGCGGAGGCAAAGCCGAGTTCACCGCCGCTGCCGCTCCAGGGTGAGGTCATCGCGGCCAGGTCGGTGGTGTCCTGGGCAAAGGCGGCCGGGGCACTGAGCAGCAGGGAAGCAAGCAACGTCACGCGCAGGGACATCAACGGTTCTCCGGATCAACTGGGGGGAGGAGCAACGCGTGATGATACTTGATGCCTTCACGCGGTTTTTCCTTTTCCCGCCCGTGCTTTAGGAGAGGTTTGGACTTGTCGCCTGTTCAGGGCACCGCGATCTGCAGTGTCGGGTCGTCGAAACGGCTGTAATCCACCGTGACCTTGAAGGGCTTGCCCTGGGTCTGGCCCTGGCGTTCGATCCGCACCGGAAGGCCCGCCGCGTTGATCCAGTAAAGCATTCCGTCCGGTGCGGCGCTGGCATGGCGCACGCGGTAGCGGCGGGCGGGCTGCCCGGCCACGCGTTCCTCGCCCAGCGCCTCGACCTGCAGTTCGGCAGCGGTGGCGTCGGCCGGCAGCGGGCTGCGCCATTGCGCCAGCAGGCCCGGCGGCACCGGTACCTGGCGCACTTCGCCGGCGCGCTGCAGGAAGAACGTGTCGCCGATGATGGTCTGCACGCCCTCGTCGGTCTGCAGCCGGTAGCGGTCCGGCGCCACGAATTCCATGCTGGCCTCCAGCGTGCGCGGCCCCTGCATGCGCAGGCTGGCGTGGAAGCTGCGCAGTTGCCCGAAGCGCTGGCTGGCGGCCAGTACCGCCTGCGCGGGATCGCTGGCCACCGGAACCGGCGGCGGCACGGCGGCAGCAGGAGCGGCGGGTGCAGGCGCCTGCCCGCAGGCAGTCAGCAGCAGGGACAGCACGGCAACGGCAGGCAGCAGGCGCATGGCGGGGTTCGGGCGGGCAGGGGGCCCCACGATAGCCGAAGTTCGGATCCGGGCCGCCACAACGGCGGCGACTCGGACATAATCGGGTCATGGACCGATATGAACGCATCAACGCCCTGCATCGTCTGCTGAAGTCCGCCCGCTATCCGGTCACGGTGGCGACCCTGCAGGAAAAACTGGCGTGTTCGCGCGCCACCGTCTATCGCGACCTGGCCTTCCTGCGCGATGCGCTGATGGCGCCGGTCGAAGGCGATGGCGAGGCCGGCTTCCGCTACCAGGACAACGAGAGCGAGCGGTTCGAGCTGCCCGGGCTGTGGCTCAGCTCGGAAGAACTGCACGCCCTGCTGGCCTCGCAGCACCTGCTGGCGCGTACCGGCGGCGGTGTGCTGTCGTCGGTGCTGGCACCGCTGCAGCAGCGCATTGAAGGGCTGCTGGCCGCGCAGGCCGGCGTGTCGACCTGGCCGGTGGACCGGGTGCGGGTCATCCCGCACCGCGGCCGCAAGTTCGATGAGGCGAGCTTCCGCGCGGTGGCCTCGGCGGTGCTGGAGCGCAAGCAGCTGGCGTTTGAATACCGGGCCCGTTCCACCGACGAGGCGACCAAACGCACCGTGTCGCCGCAGCGCATGACCCACTATCGCGACAACTGGTATTTGGACGCCTGGGACCACGGCCGCGAGGGCCTGCGCAGCTTCGCCGTGGACCGCATCTACAAGGCCCGCGTGGTCGACACGGTCGCGCGTGACGTGGACGACACTGAGCTGGACGAGCAGCTGGGCGCCAGCTACGGCATCTTCTCCGGACCGCCCAAGGGCTGGGCCACCATCGTCTTCAGCGCCAAGGCCGCGCGCTGGGTGGCCGACGAGCATTGGCATTCCAAGCAGCAGGGCCGATTCCTGCCCGACGGCCGCTACGAGCTGAAGGTGCCCTACAGCGTCTCGCGCGAGCTGCTGATGGACGTGCTGCACTACGGTTCGGATGCGGAAATCATCGAGCCGACCGTGCTGCGCGAGCAGGCCAAGGCGCTCCTGATGATGGCGCTGAGCAACTACGAGTAGAGCCACGCCCTGCGTGGCGCTTGCGGTTCCAGCCACGCAGGGCGTGGC
>NZ_JASCOP010000223.1:0-2805 GCF_029959395.1 Stenotrophomonas sp. PS02300 | reverse complement strand
GGGGGGGGCCCAAAACGGTGGGGGAATAAAAAAAAAGCGGGTTACTTGCGAGCCGCGCCGGTGGTGCCGCCAGGGGGAGAGAGGACCTGACGACACCGTTGCCTCGTGGGCGGTCGATCAGTACTTCAGGTTCTGCGACCAGTAGGTCTCGATCTGCTTGACCAGCGCGTCCGGCAGCGGCACGTAGTCCAGCTGCTTGGCCTGGGCATCGCCGCTCTTGTAGATCCAGCGGAAGAACTCCTGGGTGGCCTTGGCGCTGTTGACGTTCTTCGGCTGCTTGCGGACCAGGATGAAGTTGGTGGCGGTGATCGGCCACGCTTCGGCGCCCGGCGCATTGGTCATGACCAGGTAGAAATCCTTGGCGTTGGCCCAGTCGGCGCTGGCGGCAGCGGCGGCGAAGGACTCGTCGCTCGGCAGCACGACCTTGCCCGACGCGTTCTTCATCGCGGCGTAGGACATCTTGTTCTGCAGCGCGTAGGACAGTTCGACGTAGCCGATGCCGCCCTTGATCTGCTTCACGTAAGCGGCAACGCCTTCATTGCCCTTGCCGCCGATGCCCACCGGCCACTGGACCGAGGTACCTTCGCCGACCTTGGACTTCCACTCCGGGTTGACCTTGGAGAGGTAGTTGACGAAGTTGAAGGTGGTGCCCGAACCGTCCGAGCGGTGCACGACGGTGATCTTGCCGTCGGGCAGCTTCACGCCCGGGTTGAGCGCGGCGATGGCCGGGTCGTTCCAGGTCTTGACCTTGCCCAGGAAGATGTTGGCCAGGGTCACGCCATCGAGCTTGAGCGCGCCCGGGGCGATGCCGGCCACGTTGATCACCGGCACCACGCCGCCGATCACCGACGGGAACTGGGCCAGGCCGGCCGCAGCCAGCTCTTCCGGCTTCAGCGGGGCATCGGACGAACCGAAGTCCACCGTGGCCGCCTTGATCTGGGCGATGCCACCACCCGAACCGATGGACTGGTAGTTGACCTTCTTGCCGGTCGCGGTGCTGTAGTCGGCCGACCACTTGGACATGACCGGGTAGATGAACGATGCGCCCGCGCCGGTCACATCGGCGGCATTGGCGGCGAACACGGAGGACGCGGCGAGGACGGCAACAGCGGCGCGCGACTTGAAGGCGTGGATCACGGGGTGGCTCCTGGGATGGATGGTGGTGCGGGGTTTCCCGCCCGGTGCCTATTCCATAACGGTTCCGTGACAGCGCAGCGACTGTCATATGACGCAACCGTGACACAGCGGGTCGGCAGTTCCAGCCACGCAGGGCGTGGCTCTACGGAAGCCGTTGTGACGGCGGTCAAACAAAAAAAAGGCGCAGCCCAAGCTGCGCCCTTTCAATCACACAGGTACCGCGAGACTTACCAGAAGAACTGCAGGCGTGCTTCCAGGATGTTCGGGTCGTCGTTCACGAAGGTGCGCGTGGCCGAGCTGTACTTCTTGCTGTCCACCATCACGTAGTTCAGGGCGAACTTGGTGTTGGAGCGCCAGTAGTAGTTCACGCCCACGGTCCAGATATCCATCTTGCCGCCCAGCACGCCGTCCACGATCGGCGGACGACCGGCAACCGGGTTGGCGTTCAGATGGCCATCGTCCAGGTTCATCGAGTCATAGCGCGCGCCCAGCTGCCACATGCCACGGCCCGGCTCGTCCGGCAGGCCGGTGGTCGGCGTGCCGCCCTTGTAGCCCCAGGTCTCGCCGGTGATGTTCCACAGGCCGCTGACGTAGAAACCGTCGCTGGTGTAGTTGTCGCGCGTCATGCGCTTGGCTTCGCTGGTGTAGTACTCGGCCTGGGCCTTGAACGGGCCGCCGATGTACATCGCTTCGGCACCGATGGTCTTGACCCGGTCGGTGTCGGTCATGTTGCCGCTGTCGACCAGGCGCGCGGTGGCCAGGTCGGCGTTCGGACGGGCGCGCACGCGCAGGGTGTCGGCGTCGGTGTCGTAGTCGACATAGCTCAGGCCGAAGTGCAGGACCTGCCCCTTGTCGTTGATCGGCGCCCAGGTGCCACGCGCGCCGTAGCCGCTGCCGTGGGCCAGGTTGCGGGTCAGCTCACGGCCGAAGGCGCTGGCGGTGACCGACCAGTTGTTGTCGCCGAAGCTGTAGGCGCCACCGAGGCGGCGGGCCACGGCGTAGGTGTTGGTGACCGCAGCCTTGGAGATGAAGTCATTGTTCTTGGTGCTGGACAGCTCTTCCAGGCTGTTGGGCTGCTTGAACTGGCCCAGCTGCACGAAGTGGTTGGCGTTGCCGGCCAGCTTGTACTTGACGTTGGTGTCCAGGAACTTGTCGGCCTTGGCGTCGTAGCCGACCACCCATTCCACGTTGCCCGGGCCCTTGCCCTTCAGCACCAGCTCGGCGCGACGCAGTTCGAATTCGCTGTCCTTGCCGTTGGCGGCATCGCCACCGTTGAGATCGGTCACATCGTTGTCGAACCAGTTGCCGTCGGCCTGGACCAGGCCTTCGAAAGTGATCTCCGAGCCGCCGATCACGTCGATGGCCACTTCAGCGTGAGCGGCCGGCACGAACAGCGCAGCAGCCACGGCCGCAGTGAGGAGTTGGCGATGCAGTTTCATGGAAAGGAGCCTTGCAGGCAGGTGGGAAGATGCTGCGCAGGCTAATAAGTGAAGATTGCGTAAATATGACAGTTTCGGACAAAGCAGCCCCGGTCCCAAGGCAAGCTGTTGTTGGGGTTGCCAAAACTGCCTGAAACAGATGACTGCCCGGTTGCGTTCAGATGGCAGTCGCGGCCCCCCCCCACGCCGCGGGGGTGTGGTTGAACCCGCACACCGACCCGCAGACCCC
>NZ_JASCOP010000222.1:0-2835 GCF_029959395.1 Stenotrophomonas sp. PS02300 | reverse complement strand
CGGAAGCACACGAAAGCCACAAGCTCGAAAAGCTGTGCCGCTACATCACGCGCCCGGCGATCAGCGAGCAGCGGCTGTCGATCTCACCGCAGGGTAGGGTGCGGTATCAGCTCAAGACGCCGTGGCGCAATGGCACCACGCATGTCGAATGGGATGCGGTGGACTTCATCGCCAAGCTGGCGGCACTGGTCCCGCCACCTCGCGCGCATCTCACCCGCTTCCACGGCGTATTCGCCCCGAATGCAAACCTGCGTGCGCAGCTGACGCCCTCGGGGCGCGGCAGGCGGCCTGCGGGCGATGCGGTGCCGGTTGACGCAAGCGCCCACGACGAGCCGCGCAGCCCCGAGCAGAAGCGCCGTGCGATGAGCTGGGCGCAACGGCTCAAGCGGGTCTTTTCCATCGACGTCACCACCTGCGCCCACTGCGGCGGCGCGGTGCGGATCGTCGCCAGCATCGAGGAACCCACCGCCATCCGCGCCATCCTCGCCCACTTCGAGAAGCACGGCGCGCTGGAGCAAGCGCACTACCGGCCCGCAGCGCGCGCGCCGCCGCCGGCCGCGTGACGAGGTGCCGGCCACACAGCCGGCAGCCAAGCCAGAGTCGGATCCGATGCGGCCACGACCCCGCAGGGCTGCGCTCGGCCCTGTGCCGGGATTCGGTGAGAAATGGCTACGCACTGAGCCGCTGCGCGGCCCCGCGATGTCGAAAACCCACGCATGAACCCCCGATCTGTGCCCGATCTGTGCCCAAAGCGGCGCTTGCGCGGCCGCTTCCTACCCGCCAGACTCGCAAAAAAGGGCGGTTGAACTTCCTATACCCAATGGTGCACGCGTCGAGGATCGATCCAAGTTCGAGATCAACGAGATTGCCGTCCTTGACGCGGTATTCGCGGTCATAGCCCTTGGCGATGAACGACTGGACTGCTTCTAGAACGTCGGTCACTTCGGATGTCATGCGCGCACTTTCATATCGAGTTGGATTGGACGCGCTTCCGCACAAGTCGTGCTTTGGTCCATCAGATGACGGAGAAGAGCGCGGAGTGCGGAGTTCATAGCCACTTGGACTTCTTGAAGCGCACGAACAGGATGAGGCTGGACACCGCGATCAGCCCGAGCACGACGAAGTAGCCATAGGTCGTGTTCAGTTCCGGCATGTTCTTGAAGTTCATGCCGTATATTCCGGCGATCGCCGTCGGGACTGCGAGTATCGCCGCCCAGGCAGCGAGCTGGCGGGTGACCACCCCGATCCTTTGCGCTTCCAGAAGGCTGCTGGCCTCAAAGACCGTGGACAGGACAAGCAGGAGGCCGTCGACCATGGACTGCACGCGGTGGACATGGTCCGCGACGTCGTGGAAATATGGTGTCATTTCGGCGCTGATGCAGGGAAAGTGGCCGCGAACGAGCTTTCGCACCAGCTCGGCCATAGCCCCGAGCGTGCGCTGGAACCGCGTGAGTTCGGACCTTAGTTCGAAGATTCGCGCCACCTCTTCTGGCCCGAGGAAGTCGTGCAGCGACCGTCGTTCCATGGCCAGGACGTCGTCCTCGATCATTTCGAAGATGGGCAGATACTGGTCGACCACGCGGTGCAGGATCGCATGCAGCACATAGTCGACACCCTTGCCGAACTGCGTCGGCGATGCCTCGAGTTGCGCCCGAAGTTTGCCCAGCGCTCCGGCGTTGCCGTGCCGCACGGTGATGAGGTGATTGTGACCGGTGAAGATCGCCATCTTGCCGTAGCTGATCCGGTCGCCGACCAGTTCGGCGGTCTGCGCGACGATGTATAGCTCATCGTTGTAGACTTCGAGCTTGGGCGGGCACAGCGGGTGCATCGCGTTGTCGATTGCCAGCGGATGCAGATTGTACGTCGTTTGGATCGCGCGAAGTTCGTCGTCGGTAGGCTCGCTGAGCGCGATCCAGCAGAAGCCCGAACGACTCTCGCCCAGTTCAATGCGCTCGTCGAGCGCGATTTCCCGGACTCGCTTGCCTTCGTTGTAATAATAAGCGGCGATGATGGTCATGCAGGCCTCGCAGGAATTCGCAGGCCACGCTGTACCGCGGGCCGCGCCAGCCCGCGCCCGACCCATGCCTGGACGTTAGGATAGCTGCTAAGGCCGAGGATGTCGCCAGCAGCGTAAAATTCAACCAGCGCATTCACCCAGCCAAACGTCGCGATGTCCGCGATCGAGTAATCATCGACAATCCATTCGCGGTCTTCCAGGCGGCGATCTAGGACCCCGAGAAGACGCTTGGATTCATCGATAAAGCGCTGCCGAGGCCGCTTGTCCTCATAATCCTTGCCAGCAGATCGCAGGAAAAAGCCAAGCTGGCCGAAGGTCGGCCCGATGCCGGACACTTGAAAGAACACCCAGGCCAGAGTCTCGTATCGTTGGGTGGGTGTGGTTGAGATGAACTGGCCAGTCTTTTCGGCCAGATAGACGAGGATCGCACCGGTTTCCCATATGCCAATGGGCTGGCCGTCAGGGCCAGCCGGATCGATGATCGCGGGTATGCGGCCGTTGGGATTCAACGACACGAACGCTGGATCTTTCGATTCGTTGTTCGAGATGTCGACGAAGTGGGGCTCGTACGGCAGGCCAGTCTCCTCCAGCATCATCGAGACCTTGACGCCGTTGGGCGTGGGGGCCGCGTATAGTTGCAGGCGATCCGGATAAGATGCTGGCCAGCGCTGCGTGATGGGAAAGGAGGAGAGGTCTGTCATATCTGGATCCTGGCACTGCGACGGCGGCTGAATGAAATGATCTGCTTCAAGGCCAGGTTCGACGACCGCGGCGATTGACGCGGGCGTCCAAGGTTGCGCACCCGCTCGCCGCGCCAC
>NZ_JASCOP010000221.1:0-2882 GCF_029959395.1 Stenotrophomonas sp. PS02300 | reverse complement strand
GTGCTTGGGTTCCATGACAAGAATGACATCGGCCCAGCGGATGTCCGCTGGGCCGATCGGTCTACGGGCGTGCGGGCTGGTGCCCGCCGAGCGGGCGCTGAAGCCCGCACGGTGTTGCCAGACGGCCTCACCCGTTGGACTGCGCAGCTGGTTACGGCTGCATACGAACAGCAAATTGGTCATTGTTGCTCCAACAACTGCCGGGTGCTGCGAACCGGATAGGCGATGCCCAGCTGCCGCGCGCGGATAAGCTTGCACCCCCGCGTGTACAGCAGCTTCCAGTTCTTCTCGGGCTTGAACTTCGTCGAGTGCGCGACTCGATCACCGCCACAGTTGCGAGCCTTCGTACGCCTCCAGGCGCGGTTTCTTTCCATTTCCATGGTCATTCTCTCGTGAGTACCGGGTTCAGCAGCCGCGGTAGTACGAGTTAGCGGATCATATCCCAACAATGCTTCGTTGGTACAGCCGCGTCGATCATTAACACTTGGGGCAGGGCGGCAGCCAGCTTGGATGGACGATGCCCAGGGTAGAGCTGCACCACGTTCGGTTGGCACTCTACCCGCATCGCCCGGTCAGGAAGAAGGCATCTACGACACTTAGTAGAAGCTCTACCAGGTCTTCGCCCGAATCACGTGAACATCAGATTTTCGCAAAAGGCGAACGTGAGCGCTGCAGACGGGCCGCGCCCCAGACTTCATTGATCTGCAGCGACCAGATCGTTGGAAAGATAGCGCTTTCCAATCTTCTTTCCGTCGACCTCGATGTAGTAGTTGTAGCAAGCGTCCTTGTAGTGCCAGATGACACGCCAAACGTTCCCAGTCCGCGCCGTAGCGTTTCGCTCATTGACGCAGACCGATACACGCTGGCCCACATTGAAGTCCTGCAGCGACACCATGCTATCCCTCAGATATTCAGGTTGAGTCAAGAGTGGATCACACCAGCTGCCGATCAACTAAAACCTCATCCAACATTTCACAGGACTGAGCAACTACATGTATCGCCACCTTGCTTGAGTGCAGGAACAATCTGTAATGCCTCAAGCTCTCACCTCCTGGAGCAGCAGCCACCATTGCCAGCAATTCGGACTGCCCATACTCAACCAGCGAGTTCAGCAGTGATATATCTCTACCCTCACTGAAGAAGCTATATCCTGGAAATGGCGTCTTAATAAAGTACCTTGCCCCAAGGAAGCCGATGGTACGTTTACACTCTCCCGGAGCGTCGTCCTTCTCGTAGAAGATTTCCAGATTCAACCTGCCATCCGCATACAACATCTCAAATCTGGAATCCCCATCCAATGGAAGAACTTCATCCAGGTCAATCACGCTTCTCGCGCCATGGAGCTTCATGTTTCTTTACCTTCTCGCTTCGCTGACAGAGCCGGGGCGAATCGCCCAGGGTTTTTGTAGGCAATCGTCAACCGTCTAGCGCGCACTGCTACTCGAACTCCACCGGACCCAGCGCACTTTGGAACGACGTGGCAGCATGCGTCAGCTGTGCCGGAATCCGTCGGTCACTGGCCGGGCAGGAGCTACCACACAGACATCCAATCGTTGTCGTCCAGGTATGAAATAAATGCATCGATTGACTCCGGGGCCAAGTCAAACGTGGTTCGATAACCTCCCTTTGGATGCACCTCTATGATCTTCACATGCTCTACGCCAGGACCGGAACTGAGCACCTGAAGTAATTCTCTGCGCTCCGCGTCCGTGTGTTCAGTCGAAGTCTGGCGTCGCATCAAACGATGGTATTGCTTCATCTCAGTCCTCAGCCTGGTCACCTTCTTCATTGTGTTGACAGCAGACACCTGGAAACCAGGCCTAAATCGAGCCCGACAGGCTTTGCTGCCCTCAGCTAATCACCGTTCTGGTCCGAGAGCCCCAGCTGTCGTTCCAGCCATGTAAGGAACTCTTCTTCCGAGATGGGATCAGGATAGCGGTTCCACTCGTTCCAATAACGGTCAACCATTCTCGACCAGTCGCGAGCGACCTGGCCAATTGCTGTGTGACCGCCCCAGAACTTTACAGCCGTGGCTAGATAAACGGTGCTTCCGTAGAGCTCCTGGATGGAGCATGTGCCCTCCAGGTAGCGCCGGCCAGCCTCAAGCATTCGGCGAACCTCTCTTAGTTCGATCATTCTGCTATACCGCTACCTGTGCTCCAACCGTGCCAGCCACGATTCATAGAGCTCAGCATCCAATACCCTACCCTTGGCATTAAGAAAATCTGCCTCGAACTGCAGCGCGACTTCGTATGCAACTTCTCGCGCGCTCCCAGCCTCGACGTGCCCGCTCCTGAATTCAGTCCAGCTATCTATTGCAGAGAACAGCTCGTAACACCAATCAGCAATGGCCTGGTCCGTGAACCTCGCCTCCTCTCCGTCTCTGCCCTCGCGCAGGAGCTCTAAGAGGCTGTTCACGGACAGCGGGAAGTCAGACAGGGTGATTTTGGTGGCGACCATATCTTCTCCGGTTGTCCGGCTAGGTTCAGAGGAAATCGTTAGCACCAGGCGCGCTCGCCTACGGGTTCCAGATGGCGAAGCTTCCGTCGGAGTTCACGCCGCAAAGGGCGAGCTGGCCCCGCCAGTCAACGAGGATCAGCCCTTCCGCCGAATGCAGCATCGCGAAAGCTTGGGAGAGCTGAACATCGTCGCCGTACAGCAGTGCGCCGAGCGCCATAATGCCGCGGTCGTCTGCAAGCCCGTACTGCAGCAGCTCCGGTGACGGCATGATCGAGAATCGCGTAGGCCAATGCGTCAGCCGCAACCGTGGGCATGCTGTAAGCGATCGAGGCCAGGTCAACTTTCCCGGGCTCTGCTCCGCTGCTCTTCGATCCAAGCGATGACTTCAGTCGATCCAGCCAACCCATGTCCAGCCCCCCCCC
>NZ_JASCOP010000220.1:0-2890 GCF_029959395.1 Stenotrophomonas sp. PS02300 | reverse complement strand
GTGTGGGGGTACGGGGGGCGCCGTGAACCCTTCCATGGGGGCTCTTACCAAACATCCATGTTTGGTAAAGCCCCCGTACCCCCACACCCGCCGACCCTCTGACAGTGTGTTGGTGGCCAAGGGGAAGGCAACGGCAAGCGCGTAGAGCCACGCCCTGCGTGGTTGCTTTTCCCAACCGCGCACGCAATCCGTCGGGGAGGCAGGCGGGCAGCCCCTGGAGGGACTGTCAAAAACATGGATGTTTTTGCCAAGCCTACAAGGACGTACTTGCGGCGTGTCCCGTAAGGGGCTGCCCGACTGCCTCCCTGCTCGTAGCACCAGAGACGCTGCCGTTGCAGTTGCCGTTGCCTTACGAGACGAGCCCGTCAAATGCAGCGCGCAACGCGGCCACAGTCGCGGCATCCGTCTGCGTCCAGTCGTTGTCCAGGCCACGCAGGTCGGCGTTGCGATAACGCATGCCCGAGGCGCGGACCGCCTTGGCCGATGCATGCAGTTCGCGGCACCCGGTCGCTGCGGCGATGCTGGCGATGTTGCCCGGCCCGATACCCGCGCCCGCCATCACCGACAGGCGATCGCCTGCCTGCGCGACCAGCCTGGCCAGCATGTTGCTGCCCGCTTCCGCGCTGGCCTTGCCACCGGAGCTCAGCACCCGCTGGCAGCCCAGTGCGATAACCTGCTCCAACGCCGCCGGCAGGTCGCGTGCGGCGTCGAAGGCGCGGTGGAAGGTGATGCCGATGGGGCCGGCGGCCGCGATCAGCTCGCGGCACAGCGTGGAGTCAATGTCGCCGTCCGCGTCCAGCGCGCCGATCACCACGCCGTCGCAACCCAGCTGCCGGCACTGCGCGATGTCACGCAGCATGATGTCGGTTTCCAGTGCGTCGTAGCGAAAGTCACCCGGGCGCGGGCGGATGAGCACGAACAGCGGAATCCGCAAGCGGTCCCTCGCCACCGCGATGCTGCCGTGGGAGGGCGTGGTGCCGCCCTCGGCCAGGTTGTCGAAGAGCTCGATGCGGTCGGCACCGCCCTGCTGCGCCGCCAGGGCCGATGCAACGGAGTTGGAGGCGATCTCGAGGGTGCGCCGCTGCATGCTCAGGTCTGCTCGCTGGTGTACACAGAGGCCGAATCGCGCAGGTCGTCCTGGCGGTCCTTGTCGCATACCGCATAGACGAAACCGCGATGCAGCGCGTAGGCGCCGACCTCGCCATTGCGGTCCAGGGCCAGGAAACAGACCTGCAGCGTCTTGCTGGCTTCGGGGCGCTTGCGTACCACCCGCGCGATGGCCTCACGGCAGGCCTCGGCCGGCGAGCGGCCCTGGCGCATCAGTTCCACCACCAGGAACGACGCCGCGTTGCGGATCATTTCCTCGCCCACGCCCGATGCGGTTGCCGCGCCTACCTCGTTGTCCACGTACAGGCCGGCACCGATGATCGGGCTGTCACCTACCCGCCCATGCAGCTTCCACGCCATGCCGCTGGTGGTGCAGGCGCCGGCCAGTTGGCCCTGCGTGTCCATGGCGAGGATACCCAGCGTGTCATGGTTGCTGCTGTCGCCCGGCCGCGTGCGCCGTTCGGCGTTGATCTCGGGGGTGTACTGCGCGGTCTTCAACCACTCGCGCCAGGCCTTTTCGGCCGCCGGCGTGAGCAGTTTTTCGCGCTTGAAGCCCTGCTGCACCGCGAACTGCTGGGCGCCCTCCCCCACCAGCATCACGTGCGGGGTCTGCTCCATTACTTTGCGGGCAACCGATACCGGGTGCAGGATCTCGCTCAACGCCGCCACCGAACCACAGCGGCCGTCGCCGGCCATGATGCTGGCATCCAGGCTCAGCACGCCGTCGCGGTCCGGGTTGCCGCAGCGCCCCACCGTGGGATTGCACAGCTCGCTTTCCGCCCAGCGCGCCCCGGTTTCCACCGCGTCCAGCGCACTGCCGCCGGTGGACAATACCTTCCACGCGGCCTGGTTGGCCCCTACGCCGAAATCCCAGGTGGAGACCACGCGCGCGCGTCCGCTGGCCTGGGCTTGCACGCGGGGAAATGCCATGACACCTGCGGCCAATGCACCGGCCTGGAGGAATTGCCTGCGATCAGTCACTCGTTGCTCTCCCTACGCCATGCTCATGCGGCCGCGCAGCGGTGTTCGGCATGCCAGACGGCTGCGCCGACCACGCCGAGTTCGCCGTGCTCTACCCGCCATACCGGCACCTGCTCCAGCACCCGGCGCATCACGCCCTTGGCCAGGAAACGGGTGCGGAAGTGGCCATTGTCCAGGAAGCGCGCCACGTGGCTGGAGATGCCGCCGGTCAGGTACACCGAGCGCGCCCCGAAGGTCACCGCCAGGTCACCGGCCAGGCTGCCCAGCCAGCCGCAGAACACTTCCATCGTCTCCACCGCCAGCGCGTCTTCGCCCGCATGCGCGGCGGCGATCAACGCTTCCGGGGTGGTCCACTGTGGTTCCACCCCGCGAATGCCGCACAGGCACGGGTACAGGTTCATCAGGCCGCTGCCGGACAGGATGCGCTCGTTGTCCACGTGCTCCCAGCGTTCCAGCATCTGCTGCAGCACCTGCAGTTCCAGCGCGTTGCCCGCGCCGAGCGCGGCATGCCCGGCCTCGCTGGCAAGCACGGCGCGTGCGCCGGCTTCGAAACGCAAGGCGCCGCCCAAACCCGTGCCCGGGCCCAGCACCAAGGCCGGCCAGCGGCTGCCGTCGGCCGGTTCGCCATTCAATGCCACCAGGGTTTCCGGTGCCACGTGAGGAATCGCATAGGCAACGGCTTCGAAATCGTTGATCAGGTCCAGCGTGGCGAGCCCGGCATCGCGGCGGGTGGCCGCCACGGAGACCGGCCACGGCAGGTTGGTGTTGACCAGGTGGTCGCCTTCCAGCAACCCGGCAATGG
>NZ_JASCOP010000021.1:0-45695 GCF_029959395.1 Stenotrophomonas sp. PS02300 | reverse complement strand
CATTGACCGGAGGCGGTAGCGCACGACCGTTGGTCGTGCGGCCCGTCCGCCGAACCGCTGCATGAACGCGCTGCGCCTGCGCGACACAGCGTCGCATCCGCCCCCTGCCCAACGGGGTGAAATCAGGGTAAAATGTCGCGCTTCCCCACATCTCGGGTATGCCGATGCTGCGCATCCAGGCTGAAGCACTGACTTACGACGACGTCTCGCTCGTCCCCGCCCATTCCATCATCCTGCCCAAGGATGTCACCCTGGAAACGCGCCTGACGCGCGACCTGCGGCTGAAGCTTCCGATCCTGTCGGCTGCCATGGATACCGTCACCGAAGCACGCCTGGCCATCGCCATGGCCCAGCTCGGCGGCATGGGCATCATCCACAAGAACCTGAGCGTCGACCAGCAGGCCGCCGAAGTGGCCAAGGTCAAGAAGTTCGAAGCGGGTGTCATCCGCGACCCGATCACGGTCGGCCCGGAAACCACCATCCGTGACGTGCTGGCGCTGACCCAGGCGCGCAACATCTCCGGCGTGCCGGTGGTCGATGGCGGCCAGCTGGTGGGCATCGTGACCCACCGCGACATGCGCTTCGAAACCGAGCTGGACGATCCGGTCCGCCACATCATGACCAAGAAGGATCGCCTGATCACGGTCAAGGAAGGCGCCGCGTCCGAGGAAGTGCTGCAGCTGCTGCATCGCAACCGCATCGAAAAGATCCTGGTGGTCAACGATGATTTCGCCCTGCGTGGCCTGATCACCGTGAAGGACATCCAGAAGAACACCGATTACCCCAACGCCGCCAAGGACATCGCCACGCGCCTGCTGGTGGGTGCCGCGGTGGGCGTGGGCGGCGATACCGATCGCCGCGTCGAAGCGCTGGTCGCTGCCGGCGTGGACGTGCTGGTGGTGGACACCGCGCACGGCCACTCGCAGGGCGTGCTGGACCGCGTCAGCTGGGTCAAGAAGCACTTCCCGCAGGTGCAGGTCGTGGGTGGCAACATCTGCACCGGCGAAGCCGCACTGGCGCTGCTGGACAGCGGCGCGGATGCGGTCAAGGTCGGCATCGGCCCGGGCTCGATCTGCACCACCCGCGTGGTTGCCGGTGTGGGCGTGCCGCAGATCACCGCGATCGACCTGGTGGCCGAAGCGCTGCAGGACCGCATCCCGCTCATCGCCGACGGTGGCATCCGCTACTCCGGCGATATCGGCAAGGCGCTGGCCGCCGGTGCATCGACCATCATGATCGGCGGCCTGCTGGCCGGTACCGAGGAATCGCCCGGTGAAACCGAGCTGTTCCAGGGCCGTTCGTACAAGAGCTACCGCGGCATGGGTTCGCTGGCGGCGATGGAGAAGGGGTCCAAGGACCGCTACTTCCAGGACGCCTCCAGTGCCGACAAGCTGGTGCCCGAAGGCATCGAAGGCCGCGTGCCGTATCGCGGCCCGGTCGGCGGCATCATCCACCAGCTGATGGGCGGCCTGCGCGCCACCATGGGCTACGTGGGCTGCGGCACCATCGAAGACATGCGCAGCAAGCCGAAGTTCGTCAAGATCAGCGGCGCCGGCCAACGTGAGAGCCACGTCCATGACGTGCAGATCACGAAAGAACCGCCGAACTACCGGGCTTGATGGGCCGGTGAGCAAAGAGGAACGAGGAAGCTGATTCCCGTTCCTCTTTCTCTATCTGCCCTCCGTTCTGAATTCCGTTTCTCCGTTTTCAACCTGCATTTCCGGGCGCCATGACCAACATCCATAACGACAAGATCCTCATCCTCGATTTCGGCGCGCAGTACACCCAGCTGATCGCGCGCCGCATCCGCGAGCTCGGCGTGTACTGCGAAATCTGGGCGTGGGACCACAACCCGACCGAGATCGCCGCGTTCGGTGCCAAGGGCATCATCCTGTCCGGTGGCCCGGAATCCACCACGCTGCCGGATGCGCCCGCCGCGCCGCAGGAAGTGTTCGACAGCGGCCTGCCGATCTTCGGCATCTGCTACGGCATGCAGACCCTGGCCGCGCAGCTGGGCGGCGCCACCGAAGCGGCCGACCAGCGCGAATTCGGCCATGCCGAAGTCAACGTGGTCCACCCCGATGCGCTGTTCAAGGGCCTGAGCGACCACGGCGGCGAGCCGCGGTTGAACGTGTGGATGAGCCACGGCGACCACGTGTCGGTGGCACCGCCGGGCTTCACCATCACCGCCACCACCGACCGCATTCCGGTGGCCGCGATGGCCAACGAGGAAAAGCGCTGGTACGGCGTGCAGTTCCACCCGGAAGTGACCCACACCCTGCAGGGCCAGGCGCTGCTGCGCCGCTTCGTGGTGGACGTGTGCGGCTGCCAGACGCTGTGGACGGCAGCCAACATCATCGACGACCAGATCGCCCGCGTGCGCGAGCTGGTGGGCGATGACGAAGTGATCCTGGGCCTGTCCGGCGGCGTCGATTCGTCGGTGGTGGCCGCGCTGCTGCACAAGGCGATCGGCGACAAGCTGACCTGCGTGTTTGTCGACACCGGCCTGCTGCGCTGGCAGGAAGGCGACCAGGTGATGGCGATGTTCGCCGAGCACATGGGCGTCAAGGTGATCCGCGTGAACGCGGCGGACCGCTACTTCAGCAAGCTGGAAGGGGTGAGCGACCCGGAAGCCAAGCGCAAGATCATCGGCAACCTGTTCGTGGACATCTTCGATGAAGAGTCCAACAAGCTCAGCAACGCCAAGTGGCTGGCGCAGGGCACCATCTACCCCGACGTGATCGAGTCGGCCGGCAGCAAGACCGGCAAGGCCCATGTGATCAAGAGCCACCACAACGTGGGCGGCCTGCCGGAGCACATGAAGCTGGGCCTGGTGGAACCGCTGCGCGAGCTGTTCAAGGACGAAGTGCGCCGCCTCGGCGTCGAACTCGGCCTGCCGCGCAGCATGGTCTACCGCCATCCGTTCCCGGGCCCGGGCCTGGGCGTGCGCATCTTGGGCGAAGTGAAGCGCGAATACGCCGAGCTGCTGGCCAAGGCCGATGCGATCTTCATTGATGAGCTGCGCAAGGCCGACCTGTACGACAAGACCAGCCAGGCATTCGCGGTGTTCCTGCCGGTGAAGTCGGTGGGCGTGGTCGGTGATGCCCGCGCGTATGAGTGGGTGATCGCGCTGCGCGCGGTGGAAACCATCGACTTCATGACCGCGCACTGGGCGCACCTGCCGTATGACTTCCTGGGCACGGTAAGCAACCGGATCATCAATGAGCTGCGGGGGGTGTCGCGGGTGGTGTATGACATCTCGGGCAAGCCGCCGGCCACGATTGAGTGGGAGTGAGTTGAAAGAAGGGCGCCGCAAGGCGCCTTTCTTTATTGGGGAACCGGGTAGGTATCGACCGTTGGTCGATACGCGCTGCCCCGTCGCTTGACCTCTTAGACTACCTACTAGTAGGATTGGTCAATGGATACCGTCCTCTCCCCCAAAGCCGCCGAAATCGTCGCCCACGCCCGCATGTTGCTGGAGGCGGGCGGCTACAACGGCTTCAGCTATGCCGATATCTCGGCCAGGGTGAACATCAGCAAGGCCAGCATCCACCACCACTTCCCGAGCAAAGCAGAGCTGGTTCGCACGGTGGTGGTGCTTTACCGCGCTGAGGCCCGTGAAGGGCTGGCCATGCTGGACCGGCAGTTGGGTGATCCGCTGAAGGAGCTCAACGCCTACGTCGACTACTGGTCCAGCTGCATCGCAGGGGGCACGGCCTCGTTCTGCATCTGCGCGATGCTGGCGGCGGAGTCGCCGATGATCCCGCCGGAAATCGCCGAAGAAGTGCGCGGGCACTTCGAGGATCTCAGCGGCTGGTTGACCGCCACGCTGGAGAAGGGCGTGGCGCAGGGCCAGTTCCAGCTGCAGGGCGCACCGTCGGACGAGGCCAAGGCCTTCATGGCCTCCGTGCACGGGGCGATGCTGGCCGCGCGTGGGTTTGGTGATGCGCAGACCTTCGCAGCCCTGGCGCAGCTGTCGGTTGCGCGGGTGACTGCGCAGCGTTGAACGGTTTTTCGTAAGCCCGCCTCGCGCGGGTTTTTTCATGGCCATCGCGCCTACCTACTAGTAGGTTTACTTGAGAACCCTCCAATGACACATCCGCTCTCGGCACTCGGTGTACTGCACACCGCCATCAGCCTCATTCCCGTATTTGCCGGTCTGTACGGCTTCGTGCGCCACCGGAAGATCGACCCCGCCACCGGGGCCGGCAAGCTCTATCTGATCGGTCTGGTGCTTGCTGTGGCGACCTCGTTCACCGTCTCCAGCACCGGTGGCCTCAATCCCGGCCACGCCTTCGGCATGGTGGTGCTGCTGGTGGCGTTCGGCGGAGTGCTGGTGAACCGGCTCGGCTTCCTGGGGCGACTGCGACCGTATCTGTCCGCGTTCGCGCTTTCCTTCAGTTTCCTGCTTGGGTTGGTGCCTGCCGTCAATGAATCGCTGACCCGACTGCCGGTGTCGCATCCGCTTGCCGCCGCACCGATGGCGCCGGTAGTGCTGCAGACCCTGCTGGGTTGCTTTGTCGCGTTCCTCATCGGCATCGCCGCGCAGGGCTGGATGATCCATGCGCGTAACAAGCGCGTGCAGGGATGACGCCGTCAGCAGCCGGTCAACGCATAGGCGTTGGTGCTGCCGCGGTGCTGCTCGCGATACGTGGTGGGGCTGAGTTCGGTCTGCCCGCGGAAATGCCGGCGGAACGACTCCTGTGAGCCAAACCCCGCCTGTTCGGCCACCCAGTGCAACGGGCGGTCGGTGGTTTCGAGAAGTTCGCGCGCGAAGGCCACGCGCTCGCGGATCAGCCAGTCGATCGGTGACAGGCCGGTGGCTTCCAGGAACTGCCGCTGCAACGTGCGCTGGCTCAGCGAGGCGTGTTCTGAGAGGCTGCGCAGCGAGTGCTCTTCGCGCAGGTTGCGGCGGATCCATTCCATCAGGCGGGCCAGCCGCGTGGGCTCGCCGTTGGGAATCGAACGCACCACGCGCTGGCTGCGTTCGGCATCGCGCCACGGTGCCAGCACCAGTCGTTCGGCCACCCGATTGGCCACGTGCGCGCCGTAATCCTTGCGCACCAGGTGCAGCATCATGTCCATGCCGGTGGCCGAGCCTGCCGAGGTGATGACCGTGCCGGTGTCGACGTACAGCACATCCTCGCGCACGGTGATGGCGGGGAATTCGCGCGCAAGGGTTTCGGTCAGGCGCCAATGCGTGGTGGCGCTGCGGCCGTCGAGCAGGCCGGCCCAGGCGAGTACGAACGCGCCGGAGCAGATCGAGGCGATGCGTGCGCCGCGTCTGTGCGCGCGGGTCAGTGCATCGAGCAGCGGCTGTGGCGGGCGTTCGCTGGGGTCGCGCCAGCCGGGCACGATGATGGTGTCTGCGTGGTCGAGCGCTTCCAGGCCGTGTGGCAGCTGCACCTGGGTGCTGCCGAGCATGCGCAGGGCGCCGGGTTCTGCGGCGCAGAGCTGGGTGGTGTACCAGGGGACGTCGAGTTCGGGGCGGATCGGGGCGAACAGGCCTACTGCGCAGCCGAATTCGAAGAGGCCTTGGCCGTGGGCGGCGACGATGGCGATGGTGGGGGGCGCTTGGGGGGCTGGCATGAGGTGATGCTATCCAGCTCTACGTGGGACACGCATGGCGTGTCGCTACCTCGTTATTCCCTGTGGTCATGTGGGTGGCGGGATGTGGGGTGCGGGTGGCGTGTTGGTGGCTGTTGCCGGATGAGCGCTGTTTGTTGAATGGGGGCCTGTCCTCGATCAGGTCCCGACATGCTGCTGCGTCCGCTTTCCGTGATGATCGCCTTCGTCCTTGCCGCCCCTGCCATGGCCGCCGGACCCGACACTCCGCCCGAGGCATTGGCCAGCGCGTCAGTGGCTGCAGCTTCCACGCTTGATGCAGTGGTGGTGACCGGCTCGCGTACCAGCAACCGCACGGTGAAGAACAGCTCCACCCCGATCGATGTGGTGTCGGCCGAGGACCTGGTGGCTACCGGACAGGCCAACCTGCTCGAAGCACTGCAGCGCAGCCTGCCGTCGCTGAGCCAGATCGGTGGCTACCAGAGCGACCAGGAAAGCCTCATTCGCGGCTACCAGCTGCGCAACCTCTCGCCGGGCTACACGCTGGTGCTGGTCAACGGGAAGCGCCGCAATGCCAGCGCTTATGTCAGTGGCGCCAACGGCGGCGGTTTCCCGGGCCACGCGTGGACCGACCTGGCGCTGATTCCGGTCGCTGCCGTGGACCACATCGAAGTGCTGCGCGATGGCGCGTCGGCGCTGTATGGCTCCGATGCGATCACCGGGGTCATCAACGTGATCCTGAAGTCACAGGCGCAGGGCGGCGATGTGTCGGTGGAAAGCGGGCAGAGCATCGATGGCGATGGCACCCGCACCAGCGTGCGCGCCAACGTCGGCCTGCCGTGGGGCGCGGATGGCTTCGTGAACGTGTCCGGCGAGTACACCCGCCAGCACCATGCGATCCGACCGCGCCGTTATGTCGACGACTACCTGAGCTATCCGGCCATCGATGCCAACGGCAACCTGGTGGCGCTGCGCCCCAACAACCGGCTGCCGCCCAACACGACGGAGAACCCTGCCGAGGCTACGCGCAACCCGGAGGCCAACACCATCCTGAGTTCGCCGTCGTACACGCTCAAGGCACTGGCGGCCAATGTCGGCCATGGCCTGGGTGAGAACGCGCAGTTCTACGCCACCGCCACGGCCAGCGACCGCACCGCGCAGGCGATCCAGAACTTCCGCCTGCCGGCGACGATCTTCGGCACCTACAAGGCGCCCACGGTGTTGAACGTCTGGCCGGATGGCTTCCTGCCGATCCTGCAGACCAAGGAAAAGCAGACCACCGGCACCGCCGGGGTGAAGGGCAGCTGGGCAGGATGGGAGTACGACACCAGCCTGACCGCCAACCGCAGCACGGTGCGCACCTATACGCGCGATTCGGCCAACTTCTCGCTGATCTATCCCGGTGCACCCACCGACTTCTACGTGGGCCGCCTGGACTACCAGCAGCGCATCGCCAACCTCGACCTGCGCCGCGGGTTCGATGTCGCCGCGTTTGCCTCGCCGCTGCAGGTCAGCGCCGGTGCCGAGTACCAGCACGAGAAGTACGAGCGCGGGGCAGGGCAGTGGGAGTCGTATACGGGCTTTGGCGCAGCCGCCTTCGTCGGGTATTCCACCGCCGATGCGGTGGAGGCGACCCGCAACAGCAAGGCGGTGTACGCCGGCGCGGCCACCAACGTCACCTCGCGCTGGTACCTGGATGCGGCGGCGCGCTGGGAGGACCACTCCGACTTCGGCAGCGTGTCGACGGGGCGCCTCACCACGCGCTTCGACTTCACCGATGCGTTCGGCGTGCGGGCGACGGTGAGCAACGGCTTCCATGCGCCGAGCCTGGGTGCGCAGTACTACCAGGCTACCGGCAGCTGCCCGTGCGGCACCACGCTGGTGGCGCAGGTGTCATCGCCCGCTGCCATCGCGCTGGGTGCCACGCCGCTGCAGCCGGAAAAGGCCAACAACTACAGCCTCGGCGTGACCTGGGACCCGAACCCGGCCTTCCACCTGGCGCTGGATGCGTACCAGATCGACATCCGGGGCCAGCTCGGCCAGTCCAGCCAGATCGGCTACAACGCGCAGGACCCCAACCGCATCACCGACAACAGCGGTACGGTCCTTACGCCTGCGCAGATACAGACGATCGATACGCTGCTGGCCAGCGCCGGCATCAGCATCCTGCCCGGCGACGCGTTCTATGCCAGCTACTTCACCAACGTCGGCGACACCCGCACGCGTGGCCTGGAACTGACCCTCGAAGCGAACCAGGAAACCGGCTGGGGAAAGCTGCGCTGGAGCTATGCCGCCAACGTCGGCCGCACCACCATCCAGAAGGTGCGTGACATCCCGGTGGTGCTGCAGGGCCTGCCCAACATCAACCTGCTGACCAGGTCGAGCGAGTACGCGCTGCGCTTCCGCACGCCGTCCTACACCCAGGTGGCGGGGTTGGGGTGGCAGCAGGGGCGCTGGCGCTCGAACCTGGATTTCACCTACTACGGCCCGATCAAGCGGCTCAACAACGGGGTGGAGTACCGGCAGCCGCCGGTGCTGGTCACCAACCTGTCCGGCGGGGTCGAGCTGGGCGGCGGCTGGAGCGCGACGCTGGGCATCAACAACCTGTTCGATGAACGCACCCGCAAGGTGCCCGAGTACGCGCGCAGCGCCACCGACGTGGCCAGCATCGAAACCACCTGGGACACCGGCGATGTGCTGAGCACCATCGGCGCGTTCTGGTACGGCCGCGTCCATTACCGCTTCTGAGGGAGAGCTGCATGTCCACCGTCTTGAACGTTGTTGCCCTGGTCGGTTCGCCGACCTCCTCGACCACCTCGCGCACGCTGTTGCTGGTGCGCCACCTGCTTGACCAGCTTCGGCTTCGGTTGCACATGGACGTGCAGCTGATCGAACTGGCGCCCATCGCGCGGTCACTGGGCCAGGCGCTGACCCGTGACGAGGTGGAGCCGCGCATCGAGCAGGCGCTTGCGCGGATCGAAGCGGCCGACCTGCTGATCGCCGCCGCGCCTGTGTATCGCGGCTCGTACCCGGGGCTGTTCAAGCACCTGGTCGATTTCATCGGATTGGACGCGCTGGTGGATACCCCCGTGCTGCTGGCCGCCACCGGCGGCAGCGAACGCCACGCGCTGGTCATCGACCACCAGCTGCGGCCGCTGTTCAGTTTCCTGCAGGCGCACACACTGCCGATCGGGGTGTATGCCACGCCGGCTGATTTCGACGACGTCGAGATTCGCAGTGTCGCGCTGCAGGCACGCATCGAGCTGGCTGCCGAACGTGCGGCCAGCCACCTGCAGGCCGCACCGCCGATGCTGCTGCGGCGGATTGCCTAGGCAACGCCATAACCGCCAGCAGTCTGGTTATGGCCAACGCGCATTTGCGTGGCCGGATCCGACCGTCGATTGTCGAATTGCGGCGCAGCCCCGCGCCGGTCCTTCTCTAGCATCGATAGTCCAACGGCACCGCAGTGCCGGCCAGATCGAGGAGCGTTTCGTGTCTGCACAGCCCACCCACAAGCCGATCCTGTTCCTGCTGGATCGTGAGTTCGAAGACGGCCAGCTGCCCGGGCAGCGCTTCTTCTGCCGGCACAGCCTGCTGCTGGAGGGGGCGCTGTCGAGCATTGATGGCCTGGATACCCAGCTGGATGTGCGCCGCATTGGCTTCGCCCGGCCGCGCCGCGAAGTAATCGCCGAGATCGGCGAGCAGGACCAGTCGCTGCCCAAGCTGGTGTTGCCACAAGGCGTGCAGTCGACGCATGCCACCGGCACCCACGACGAGCGCCAGGTGGTGTCCGGTGCCGAGCCGATCCTGGCCGCGCTCAACGGCCTGCTTGGCATTCCCGTGGCCCACCCCTGAGGACGATGCGATGAGCTACCTGATCAGCGTGCTCGACAAGAGCCCCGTGCGCGAAGGCGGCACCGCCGAGCAGGCGCTGCGCGACAGCCTGCGCCTGGCGTTGCATGCCGAGCACCTGGGCTACCACCGCTACTGGTTTGCCGAGCACCATGCCGCGCCACAGCTGGCCAGCCCGGCACCGGAAGTGCTGGCGGCCTGGGTACTGGCGCAGACGCGCCGGATCCGCGTCGGTACCGGTGGCGTGATGCTGCGCCACTACGCGCCGTACAAGGTGGCCGAAACCTTCAACCTGCTGGCCAGCCTGGCACCGGGGCGGGTGGATCTGGGCGTGGGCAAGGCACCGGGTGGGCTTCCCGCGTCCACGGCGGCGCTGGCCGCGGGACGCCCGCCGGCGGGGCCGTTCGAGCAACAGCTGCACGATCTGGAAGGCTTCCTGTCGGGCACGCTGGCGGACGATCACCCGCATGCCAACGCGCAGGCGCGGCCGCTGCCGCAGGCCGGGCCGGCGCGGTTCCTGCTCGGGGCCAGCGCGCAGAGTGCGCGGCTGGCCGGTGAGCTGGGCTGGGGCTTCGTGTACGCGGCGCATTTCGATGGCGATCCGCGCAGCATCGAAACCGCCTTCAACGCCTATCGCGAGGTGTCATCCCAGGCACCGCTGCTGGCCACGGTGGCCTTCGCCGCGCGCAGTGCGGATGCCGCGGCCGCGCAGCTGGGCGCGCTGCGCATCTACAAGCTGCACCTCGGGCCGGGGCAGACCGTGAACCTGCCCAGCGCCGAAGCGGCGGCCGAGTACGCGCGCCAGGTCGGCGTGGTCGACTACCGCATCGAGGAAACCCATCCCAGCGTGCTGTCCGGCGATGGCCACCAGGTGCGCCGTGCACTGGACGAGCTGCACCAGCGTTTCGGTGTCGGCGAATTCATCCTGGATGCGCCGGTGGCCGACGTCGATGCACGCCTCACTTCCCTTGAACTGCTGTCGCCCGCGCCGCGCGCGGCGGTGGCCTGACCCCCAGGAGCGTCGCCATGAGCAGGACCCCGCGTCCCATTCCCTTCGGCATCATGCTGCAGGGCCCCGGCAGCCACATGCATGCCTGGAAGCACCCCTCCAACGTGGTCGATGCCAGCGTCAATCTCGAGTACTACATCGACGTGGCGCGCACCGCCGAGAACCACGGCATCGCCTTTGGCTTCGTGGCCGATGGGCTGTACATCAACGAGAAATCCATTCCGCACTTCCTCAACCGCTTCGAGCCGATCACGCTGCTGTCGGCGCTGGCCACGGCCACCTCGAAGATCGGCCTGGCCGGCACGCTGTCCACCTCCTACAGCGACCCGTTCACCGTGGCGCGCCAGTTCGCGTCGCTGGACCTGATCAGCGGCGGGCGCGCCGGCTGGAACGTGGTGACCTCGCCGCTGGAAGGCTCCGGCCGCAACTACGGCCGCGCGCACCCCGAGCACGCGCTGCGCTACCAGATCGCCGATGAGTACCTTGAGGTGGTGCAGGGCCTGTGGGATTCGTGGGACGACGATGCCTTCGTGCGCGACCGCGACAGCAGCACGTTCTTCGATCCAGGGAAGTTCCGCCGCCTCGACCATAAGGGAAAGTTCTTCCAGGTCGAAGGCCCGCTCAACATCCAGCGTTCGCCGCAGGGCCAGCCGGTGATCTTCCAGGCCGGCGCCTCCGATGATGGCATCGCGCTGGCCGGCAAGTACGCCGATGCGGTGTTCACCCATGCGCCATCGCTTGAGGAAACGCGTGCGTTCACCCAGAAGGTGAAAAATGCGGCAATCGCGCATGGCCGCAGCGCGGCCGATGTGAAGATATTCCCCGGCATCGGCCCCATCGTGGGCCGCACCGCCGAAGAAGCCGAAGCGAAATACCAGGCCATTGCGGCACTGGCCACCCTGGATGACGCGCTGGCCTACCTGGGCCGCTTCTTCGACCACCACGATTTCACCCAGTACGCACCGGATGCGCCATTCCCGGCGCTGGGCGACATCGGCAGCAATTCATTCCGCTCCACCACCGACAAGATCAAGCAGGATGCGCGCGAGCAGGGACTCACCCTGCGCCAGGTGGCGCTGCAGGCGGTGAGCCCGCGGCCGAACTTCATCGGCACGCCGGAGCAGGTGGCCGATGAGCTGATCCGCTGGTTCGAAGCCGGGGCCAGCGATGGTTTCATTCTGGGCTTCTCCGTGCAGCGCGAGGGCCTGGATGATTTCGTCGACCTGGTGCTGCCGATCCTGGCTGCGCGCGGTTACCACCGTGGCACGCTGGAAGGCACCACGCTGCGCGATCACTTGGGCCTGCCGCGCAAGGCCAGCCGCTTCGCGGCCGATGCCGTGCCCGCGCGCAAGGCCGGTTGAGAGCGCAATGACCGTCCTGCAGCGGCCCCCGTTGGATCTTTCCGCAACGACCGTTGGCGTCCTGCCGCAGATCGCGGCACGCATCGATGATGCCATCGCCATCCGCCACGATCTGCACCGGCACCCGGAGCTGGCGTTCGAAGAACACCGCACCAGTTCACGCGTGGCCGAGCTGTTGCAGCAGTGGGGCTACCAGGTCACCACGGGGCTCGGTGGCACCGGCGTGGTCGGCACGCTGCAGCGCGGGCAGGGGACCCGTCGCCTGGGCCTGCGCGCGGACATCGATGCGCTGCCCATCCACGAAGATTCCGGGCTGGCCTATGCCAGCCAGCGCGACGGCTTGATGCATGCCTGCGGCCACGACGGGCACACCGCCATCCTGCTGTCGGCTGCCCACTACCTGGCACGGCACGGACGCTTCGATGGCACCCTGCAGCTGGTGTTCCAGCCGGCGGAAGAGACCGGTTCCGGCGCCACGAAGATGATCGACGACGGCCTGTTCGAGCGCTTTCCGGTGGATGCGATCTACGGCCTGCACAACTGGCCGGGCGTGCCGACCGGGCACTTCGGGTTCGTGGATGGACCGGCGATGGCGTCGGTGGATTGGGCGCAGCTGCGGGTGGTCGGCAATGGCGGGCATGGTGCCGAGCCGCAGCATGCGGTGGATCCGATCCTGGCGGCCGCGCATATCGTCACCGCGCTGCAGAGCGTCGTGTCGCGCAACGTGGATCCGCGCCAGATGGGCGTGGTGACGGTGGGCTCGATCCATGGCGGCAAGGCCGCCAACGTGATTCCCGACGTGGTGGAGCTGACCCTTACCGTGCGCGCCTACCTGCCCGAGGTGCGTGACACGCTGCGCCGGCGGGTGATCGACATCGCCGAACAGACCGCTGCCGCGTTTGGTGCGCGTGCGGAAATTTCCTTCCCGCGAGGCTTCCCCAGCGTCATCAACCACCCCGAGCAGACCGCGCTGGTCCGCGACGTGGCACACGCCGCGTTCGGGCGCGGGCAGGTGGTGGAGGACTTCGCGCCGCGCACCGCGAGCGAGGACTTCGCATTCCTGCTGCAGGCACGGCCGGGCAGCTTCGTGTTCGTCGGCAACGGCGACAGCGCGCCGCTGCACAGCCCGCGCTACGTGTTCAACGACGCGGCGATAGCGCCAGCGGCCAGCCTGTGGGCGCGGCTGGCCGAACACTACCTGGTGGAGTCCACGACATGAGCGAGCGCTTCCTGTACACCTCGGTGAACGACCCGCTGGCGCAGCCGCTGTTCGACGGGCTGGAGCGCGAGTACGAGACCCGCTACGCCGACGTGCAGCGCCGGATCGGCGGCACCGCCCGCGAGGAACTGCAGCGCTATCCGGCCGAGGCCTTCGCCGCGCCGGTGGGCGCCTTCGTGCTGCTGCTCCGCGATGGCCAGGCCATCTCCGGTGGTGCGTTCATGCCGCACCGCGACCCGGATACCGCCGAGTTCAAGCGGATCTGGACGCTGCCCGGCCTGCGCCGCCAGGGTATCGCGCGCCGGGTGCTGCAGGAGCTGGAGGACCAGGCACTGCGACAGGGCTACCGGCGCGTGTTCCTGACCACCGGCTTCCGCCAGCCAGAAGCGGTGGGTCTGTACCTGACCCACGGCTACACCGCGTTGTTCGACCTGCAGGCGGACCCGGAGACGGTGGCGCATCTTCCCTTCGAGAAGCATCTGGGCCAGGCGCAGCCGGTTACCGCCGTTGCGCAGGCGCTCGAGCTTGGGGCACACGCATGAGCACTCCTTCGTCTGCGTTGGGCGGGGTGGCAACGGCGACCCGGTCGGCATTGCGCATCGTGCCCGCGCGACACCCGCTGCAGCTGTTCGGCACGCTGCTGGCGCTGGCGCTGATCCTGCTTGCGGTGCAGTCGGTGCTGGGCAACCCGCGCTGGGGCTGGGGCACGTTCGCGGAATGGTTCTTTGCGCGGCCGGTGTTGGAAGGCCTTGCGCGCACGCTGTGGTTGACGGCGCTGGGTACCGCATTCGGCTTCGCGCTGGGCACCCTGCTGGCGCTGGCCAGGGTCTCCGGTTCGCCGCTGCTGGCGGCGGTGTCGTGGGGCTATGTGTGGCTGTTCCGCTCGATTCCGCTGCTGGTGCTGCTGTTGCTGCTCAACAACCTGGGGTACCTGTACAGCACCATCGCGCTGGAGGTGCCGTTTACCGCGATCACCTTGTTCTCCTATCCCACCACGCAGTTGATCGGGGTGTTCACCGCCGCGGTGCTCGGCTTGACCCTCAACCAGGCCGCGTTTTCCGCCGAAGTCATCCGCGGCGGCATCCTGTCGGTGGATCACGGCCAGTACGAAGCAGCCGCTGCACTGGGGCTGCCCCGCGGGCGCCAGATCCGCCGCATCATCCTGCCGCAGGCAATGCGCTCGATCCTGCCGGCGGCGTTCAACGATGTGATCGGCTTGGCCAAGAGCACCTCGGTGGTCTATGTGCTGGCCCTTCCCGAGCTGTTCTACACCGTGCAGGTGATCTACCGGCGCAACCTGGAAGTGGTGCCGCTGCTGATGGTGGCCACGGTCTGGTACCTGGTGATACTGACCGCGCTGTCGCTGGCCCAGCACCGCATCGAGCGCCGCTTCGCGCGCGGCCAACTGCAGCGTGAGCGCAGCGTTTCGCGGGTGGTGTCACGACCGCGCAGCACGCCAGCGGCCGCGACGGGTGTCGCCACGCGGCGGGAGCATTCCGTCCCGGTGGCGGCCGGGCAGGGCGCGGCCGTGTCGGTGCAGGGGGTGAGCAAACACTTTGCTGAGACCACGGTGCTGGACGACGTGCGGCTGGAACTGAAGGCGGGCAGCGTCACCGTCCTGGTGGGGCCGTCGGGTGCCGGCAAGTCCACCCTGCTGCGGCTGATCAACCACCTGGAGCGCGCTGACGGCGGCGTCATCACCGTCGGCGGGCAACTGGTGTGCTACCGCCGTGATGGGGACACGCTGTACGAGCTGCCCGAAGCCGAAATCCGCCGCCGTCGCGCGGAGGTGGGCATGGTGTTCCAGGCGTTCAACCTGTTCCCGCACCTGACCGTGCTGGAAAACATCATCGAGGCGCCCATTGCGGTGCGTGGCATCCCGCGTGCCCAGGCCGAACAGCAGGCCCATGACCTGCTGGATCGGGTGGGGCTGACGGAGAAGGCGAACGCCTACCCGCGCGAGCTCTCCGGCGGGCAGCAGCAGCGCGTGGCCATTGCCCGTGCGCTGGCGCTGCAGCCGAAGGTGCTGTTGTTCGACGAGCCGACCTCGGCGCTGGACCCGGAGCTGGTCGCCGAAGTGCTCGGGGTGATCGAAGAACTGTCGCAGTCGGGCACCACGCTGGTCATCGTCACCCATGAGCTGGGCTTCGCGCGGCGGGTAGCCGACCACGTGGTGATGATGGACCAGGGACGGGTGATCGAGCAGGGACCGCCGGAGCAGGTGTTCGACCGGCCGCGCCAGCAACGTACCGCCGAGTTCCTTGCCAAGACGCTATGACCGTCAACTTCCAGGAATCCCCATGAGCAGCACGCGAACCCGCCGTCTTCCCGTCAGCACCGTCGTCATCGCCACTGCATTGATTGCCGGTGTCGGCGCGATCGTCTATTCGCGCGTGACCGCCGCTCCGGAACCGACCGCAGCGGCTGCATCGCGACAGGCCGACTTGGCCGCACTGGTCGGTACGCCCGATCCCAAGGCACAGGCGTTGATTCCGGCCGGCTACCCATTCGTCACCCCGGGTACGCTCACCGTGGCCACCCATCCCGGGCAGCTGCCGCTCGCCGACTATGGTGCCGACAGCAGGCAGATCATCGGGGTCGAGCCGGACATCGC
This sequence comes from Stenotrophomonas sp. PS02300, assembly GCF_029959395.1. NCBI lineage: Bacteria > Pseudomonadati > Pseudomonadota > Gammaproteobacteria > Lysobacterales > Lysobacteraceae > Stenotrophomonas > Stenotrophomonas sp. PS02300. Next base: position 30,075 of record NZ_JASCOP010000021.1, on the reverse strand, counting down.
CAAGCTCATCGCCGATGGGTTGGGGTTGAAGCTGGTCCTGGTGCCGGTCGCGTGGGCGGATTGGCCGCTGGGGCTGGAGTCGGGCAAGTACGACGCGGTGCTGTCCAACGTGACGGTCACCGAAGAGCGCAAGAAGAAGTTCGATTTCTCGAGCTACCGTTTCGACCTGCTGGGTATCTATACCCGCACCGATGGACCGCTGCAGAAGATCGAGCGGCCCGCCGACGTGGCAGGGTTGAAGGTGGTGCTGGGCGCCAGCACCAACCAGGACCAGATCCTGCGCCAGTGGGACAGGCAGAACATCGCCGCCGGTCTGAAGCCGGTGGAGTACCAGTACTTCGACGACGCCGTGGTGGGCCGGTTGGCGGTGATCACCGGGCGCGCGGATGTGTCGTTCGAACCCAATGCCACCGGCGCGTACTCCGCGCGCGATGGCAAGGTGCGGCGCATCGGCCTGTTCCCCGGCGGTTGGCCGGACGCGGCGGCCATCTCGGTGACCACGCGCAAGGGCAGTGGCCTGGCCACCGCCATCACCCAGGCCCTCAACACGCAGATCGATTCCGGCACCTACGCCCAGGCGCTGAAGCGCTGGAACGTAGGCGAAGAAGCGGTAGCGCGCTCGGAAACCAATCCGCCGGGTTTGCGCACCTTGTGACGCACCCGCGTAGAGCCACGCCCTGCGTGGCTGCACCAACCGGTTCAAGCGCAATCACCAAACCGCCTCCAAGGTCCGGAACGGCGTGCTGACCAGAACCCCCTTCGCATCAAAGTCCTGCACCACCCGCCCATCCACACGCACCTGCTTGGGCCGCGTACGCGAAGGCCACCACACCCGGACCGCAGCGTCTTTCCGCAGCCCCTTGCCCAGCGTCACCTTCAGCGTATCGCCACGCTGCACCGCGTCCATCTGCAGCGTGCCGAACGCGGTCGGCAGCCGCTCCACTGCCAACCCGTCGCCTACCAGCCACGACGGCGGCGTACCCGGCAGCAGCGACAGCGCATCATCGTCTTCGCGCATCAACATGCCGAACAACGTGCGCCCGTACTCCGCACCGATCCACGTGTGCGGCATGTCACCCAGGTAGCGCGGGAAGCGCAGCCGCGAGTGCACCACTTCGGCCAGCACCTGCCACTCCAGCGGGCGGCGGTCGCGCAGCAGGCCCTGCAGCAGCTCATCGGCAGCCTCGGGCTGGTCCAGGTGCACATAGCTGAGCACGTTGCGGATTTCATACGGGGTGTAGGCGTACAGCGCGTCCGGCTGGTTGCGCCTGCGCACGTCTTCCAGGTAGCGCGCGAAGGTGGTGCGCAGCGCCTGTTCGGGGAGCACGTCCTGCGCGCCGGTGGGGTCCAGCGCGATCGAAACGCCGGTGGGGTCGCCATCGCCCAGATCGGCGGAGGAGGGAATGAAGTCGATGCCCTTCCACGCCATGGTGGCGCGGATCGAAGCGGCCAGCGCGTCATGCAGCAGGCGGTATTGTTGGCGTGCCCACGCGGCGGTTTCGTGATCCCCCAGCGATTCGGCCAGCCACGCGCCGTCATGCCAACCCTTCAGGCCCCAGTAGTCGTCCCAGTAACTGTGGGTCGGCGAAGGATAGCCTTCGTGGCTGATCGATGGTGCCAGGATGCCGGCGAACCGCTCCGGCGCGGGCTGGCCGGCCATGTAACCGGGCACCAGCGTGCGCTCGCGCAGCTCCTGCAGGAAACGCAGCGCGGCCTTTACCTTCGGCAGGTAGGCGCGTACCGATTCCGGGCCGCCATCCAGCCGCGCGACATCGGCCACCAGCGCAACGTACTGGCCCTGGCTGTCGTACTCGATATCCGAGCCGAACCCGGTGTTGACGCTGCCGTCGTTGTTGAGGATCGGCGACACCAGGCCGTTGGCGTGCACGCCGTGCCCGGTGTACCAGGCCAGGTAGTCGCGCGCGATGCGCGATTCGCCCATGCGCAGCAGTACCGCCGAGGTGGCCATGCCGTCGCGGATGAAGGAGCGGTTGTAGTTGCGTGGGCCGGGTTGCATCGCCGGGCCGGTCTGGTTGATCAGCATGTAGGCTGCCTGGGCGCGCAGCATGTCCACCAGGGAGGGGTCGGGCAGGCGCAGGCCGACCTGGCCCAGGCGCGCCTGCCAGTCGTTGGAAACGCGGGTGGCGAGGGCGTCGAACATCCCATCCGGATCCTGCGTTTTCGTGCCGAAGGCTATCGCTGGCGGCTCCGGAAGCACGCCGCCACTGTCGGCAGCCGCGATACCCAGCGGGAACGCGACCACGACCGAGTGGGTAGCACCCGGGGCGAGATCGATGCGGTAGCCGAGGGCGGCCGCTGCCAGGCCATCCGGGTCATCGGCCTGTTGCGCATTGGGCAGTTCGCCCTGCGCCACCGCGGTGGTGATCTCGGTACGGCCATCGGGGCCGAACGGCGCCACGCCCGAATCATCCACCGGCGTCAGCGAATGCAGCAGTGAGCGCCCGTTGACCCGCACCGTGGTGCCGTCGATGGCCACCGAACGGATCGGCGAGAGGCCTCCGTTCTGCCACGGCGGATTCATCTGCATCGGGCGCGTCACCAGCGACAGAGTGCCGGCGATGGGGGTCGTGCCAACGTTGTGCAGAAGGTGGCGCACCAGCGTGACCGGCTGGCCGCCCAGTTCCACCGCAAACGCCTCGCTCTTCAGTTCCAGGCCAGGCTGCGGCTGCCACGTGACCGACGGCATCGGTTTCCAACCGTCGCGCAGCGCATGCTGCATCGGTTGGTCGGCGGCGCCGGCCGCGCTGCCATCGGCATTGCGCCAGATCGGCTGTACCAGCGGTGCGCCCTTGAACGCTTCGATGTTGCCGAACTCGTCGAAGATCGATTTCTGCAGGCCACCGTGCACGCCCACGGCCGTCCAATAGGTCTGCTGCATGTGCAGGGAGGCCGGGAACAGGGCGCGCTGCGCGCCGCTGGCGGCGGTCTGGTAGCGCTTCATCGGCGTCATCACCGCGGCCGGCCCGAGCAGGCGCAGCCGTGCGATCTTCGGTGCCTCGCCCTCCACCAGCAGGCGCAGCGCATGCGCGCTGACCGGCGCGGTGCCGGCCAGCCAGCTCTGCTGCCGGCTGCCGGCCTGTGGGTCATGCGCCAGGTCGGTCCAGCGCCCCTGTGCATCCTGTACCTGCAGCCGTGCGCTGCCGTGCGCGCCCGCCCAGTCCACTGCCAAGCCGGTGGTAGAGAGGGCCTTTGGCAGGGCGATGTTCAACACATGGCTGCCGTCCTTGTCCGCAGGAATGGCCACCGCGCTGCCGCCTTGCCACAGCGTCGCCGCTTGTGTGGCATCCAGCCCGGAAATGCGGGCCGTTGCGCGCCGGTCCAGCGGTTCGAGTTCGAAGATCGACACGCCCCAGTCCGAGGTGCGCTCCGGACTGGCGAGCCGCAGGTAGCGGGCCTGGCGCGGCGCGAAGTAGAGCGTTTCGATACCGCCCAGCGAATCGCGCATGGTGTAGGCGGTCTGCCACTGCCTGCCGTCCAGCGAGGTCTGCAGGCTGTAGCCCTCCGGGTTCGAAACATCCCAGGTGAGCCGGGTGCCGCTGAGCGAGCTGGGCTTGCCGAGATCCACCTGGAACCAGTGGCCCGGGCTGAACGCTCCGCCGGTCACGGTTTTGGGATCGCCGTCGATCAGGTGGCTCACCGCCATGGCGGGAACCTGCTGGGAGGAACTGCTGGCCCGCCATTGACTGCGGTCAGGCAGGTCCTGGGCGAAGCAGGCTGAGGCAAACGCGAGGCCAAGCATGGGCCGCAGCACCATGCGCCGACGTACATACACACCCATCAAGACAACCCTCCTGCTACGGCCTCGCCAGTGAGGCGGGGCCAACCGTAGCAGTGGTTGTAATCGGTTACATGACGCGTTGCAGTATTGCGTCCTCCGGAGGGGCGCAGGAAGCCCGGTTGACGGATTGTCAGGTGCTGCAGGCCCTGACTTGACAGGCTGCCCGTTCAGCAACGCGACGGAACTACTGAGACTGGTTCCCGAAGTCACTGCCATCCGGCTGTCGACGCATTCGAACCATCAACGGGGAAAACCACATGATCAGCATTCCAGTTTCTGACACCTCCCACGCCCGCCTGTCCCGCGTCTCCCGCTGGCTGTGCAGCATCGGCTACGCCGCGCTTGCGGTGTTCTTTGCCTGGTCGGCCCTGAGCGGGCATCGCCAGGCCGAAGCCATCCTCAAGGATGCGGCGACCGTGCAGGCACCGGTACAGGTCGACCACATCGAGGAAAAACGCCGCAAGGGGCGGGTGTCCTACCAGTACCACTTCCGCTACGACTTCAGCGTCGATGGCGTTGAATATACCGGCCACTTTTCCACCTCCGAAGACAACGCCACGCCGTACCTGGGCGAAGCGCCGCAGGTCGACGTGGCTTACGCACGCAGCAACCCCGCGCAGTTCGATCGGCTTGATCGCCTTGAAGGCCAGAAGGGGCTGGGGTCGGTGCTGGGCCGGGTGATCGTGGCGCTGGGCATGCTGGCGATCCTGGCCTTCGTGGTGCACCTGCTGGTGACCCGCAAGCTGTTCGTGCGGCAGGGCGCTGCGGTTCCTGCGGCCTGAGCCATGGTTGACAGTCCATACGGTCACGGTAGGGTGTGCGACTCTCTCCCGTTCTGGTCGTTTCCCATGCCTGCCCCTGAGTTCGCGGACCTGCTGTCTCGACACATGCGGCGGATCCGGGCCAGTGCCGGCGGGGTGGCCGCCGAGATCGGCATCAGTCGCGAGGCAGTCAACAACTGGCGCGCCGGTACCTCGCGGCCCAGCCGCCGGCATCGCGACCGGGTACTGGCCTGCGCCAACTACCTGCGCCTGACCGAAACCGAATGCAATGCATTGCTGCAGTCGGTGGGGTTCGAACCGGAATTCCCGGTGGAGGCGGTGTCGGAAAGGGATGAGCAGGGCGACCCCGCCGTTTCCGTGCCTCCCACCGTCACCCGGCTGTTCGACCGCCTGCAGTCGCTGCGCCCGTACCCGGTGAGCCTGCTGTTGACCCAGGCCCATTGGGGGCAGCCGCCCGAGCGCGCCGCGATCCTTGCTGAAGCAGCGGCACGCTATGGGCAGGAGCGCGTGCTGCATCTGCAGCCGCCGTTCCGCTCGGGCGAGGGCGACCAGGACTACTTTGCCTTGCTGGCCGCACAGTGCGGGCTGGAGGGCATTGGATCGGACGCCAGTTTCGAGATGGCGCTGGCGCGCCGGCTGCAGCAGCCCGGTGCGCTGTTCTGTCTGGTCAGCCGGTTCGAGCAGGGGGCATCCGGGCCGCGCGATGTGCTGGCCGGGATCCTGCGCAGCCTCAGCGAGATGTACAGCGGCAAACTGCACCTGCTGATCTGTGGCGGCGCCGCGTTGGCCGACCTGAAGTACCAGGGCGGCGATCTTTCGCTGCTCAATATTGCCGCCAGCGAGAGCTGGCCGGAGCTGGGAATCGAGGACCTGCGGCGCAGTGCCCCCGGCATTGGCGATGACACGCTTGCGCGCGCGCTGCGGTTGTCCGGCGGGCACCCGTTGTTGGCGCAGGCCGCGCTGACGTTGCTCGTTGACACCGCTCTCGACGACGAGGCGGTCACCGATACGCTGTCCAGCCATCCACGCCTGTGGGAGGCACTGGTACCGCTGTTGCGCGATGACGCTGCGCGTATCGCGGTGCAGGGATGGCTGGCGCACCAGGTGGTTGCACCGGCGCGGCCGTACCTGGCCGATCCGCTGCTGCGCCACCTGTACTGGAACAACCTGCTGGCCGCGCGACCGCACCCGCAGGGGCAATGCCTGGAATGGCGCTGCGAGGCGATCCGCCGCGCCGTGCGACAGGTCATCGACGGCATGCAGGTGCAGACCGCATGAGCAGGCCACCGCGCGGGCAACCGGTACTGCGCTGGTGGTGGCTGCTGCTGGTGGCCGGCCTGACCTGGTTCGTGGGCAGCTACCTGTTCGTGCCGTGGCTCAACCCCGTGCAGCTGCTGCGCATGCAGCGCGACCGCGAAAGCATGATGCTCATGCAGCAGGCCAACATCGACATGATGTTCCTGCGCGAAGAAGCATTGTCGTATTGGCTGCAGCACGAACGCTGGCCGCAGCAGGTGCACGTGCCCGGCGTGCACGACCGGGAAGAAACCCTGGTCGTTGCCGAACTGCCGCAGCCGTTCGTGCTGCGCCTGCGCTTCACCGACCGCTTCCCGGCCAACAGCGGGCTGCGCGGTGCGGCCATCGAGCAGACGCTGGAGCCGCGCACCCAGTACTGGCGGTGCCGTCCTGGCGATCCTGCGCCACCGTCGCGCTGGCTGCCGGCCAACTGCCATGCGCAGGCGCCGTGGGGCATCGTGCAATGGTTGTCGGTGGTGCTGTGGCTGTCGGTGCTGGGCCTGGCCGGTTTGGGCATGCTCTGGTACTGGGTGCGGCCGGCGGTGGCCGACATCGTGCGCGAGCCACAGCGGCTGCTTGCCCAGCCGCTGCAGGCGCTGCCCGTCATCGACCGCCAGCTGGGATGGTTGCGGCTCAAGGATCGCGTCCTGGCCGGTGCCGGGATTGCCACGGTGCGCTGGCGCGACGCGCTGCGGCACCTGCAGGCCACGCCAATGACACGCGCACTGCAGCTGGCCGCGCGCATCGGTGCGATCGACGCGCCGGCACCGGGCTGGGCGCTGACCGGCCTGGTCCGCGAATGGACCCTGCCGGACAAGCTGCCGCTGGCCTTGGAACGGTTGTGGCTGTACCAGCCCGATCCGGCGCTGGCGGCCGATGCCATCGTGCAGCAGTTGCGCGCCATGCCCAATGGCCAGGACGTGGTGCTGGTGGTGAGCCCCTCGCTGGCGGTCGAGGCCGAACTGGCTGCGTACGCCGACGATCCGGCCAACCTGTGCGTGTGCCTTGGCCAGGCCGCACAGACCCGCTGGCTGCTGCAGCCGGGCGCGCTCGATGCGCTGGCAGGCCTGCTGGCCCGGCAGCTCCGGGTAACCCGCATCTCGCCCTACCAGACCCATGGCGGCATCACCCGCCCGGCGGCCTTCTTTGGGCGCGAGTCGCTGCTGGCGCGGGTGCTCAACCGCGAGCCCGGCAACTACCTGCTGGTGGGCGGACGGCAGCTGGGCAAGACCAGTTTGATGAAGGCGATCGAGCGGCGCTTTGTCGGCCACCCGCGCGTGCACTGCGTGTACCTGTCGCTGCGCGACCATCGGCTGACGATGCGGTTGGCGCTGGAACTTGGTTTGGCCGAAGACACCGGGATCGATGCGCTGGTCGCCGAGCTGTCTTCGCGTGCGCAGGGGCGTGGCCTGCTGCTGCTGATCGACGAGACCGATCTGTTCCTGCGCGCTGAAGCGGCACATGGCTACCCGCAACTGGCGGCGCTGCGCGCGCTGAGCGAAGAGGGGCGTTGCCACTTCATGCTGGCCGGGTTCTGGGACCTGTATGAAGCGGTTACCCTGGATTTCGCCTCACCGCTGCGCAACTTCGGCGAAGTGATCCATATCGGCGGACTGGAGCAGGACGCCTGCCTGGCGCTGGCCACCGAACCGATGGCGCGCCTGGGCGTGCACTTCGCCAGCCCGGACCTGCCGCAGCGGCTGGTGGCGGCGTGCGGTCGCCGCGCCAACCTCGTCGCCATTGCCTGCCAGCAGCTGCTGGGCCAGCTGGACCGGGGCCAGCGCGTGCTCGATGCAACACAGGTACATGCGGCGCTGGTCAGCGAGCCGATGTTCGATGCGCTGGCCGGGTGGGCGCGGCTGAGTCCCGATCCCCTGGCGTGCCGCATCGACCGGATCGTGGTGTACCAGGTAGCAGGTGCGCAGCTGGTCGGGAGCGGCGAGCGTGGCATCACCCTGGTGGAACTGCTGGCTGCATTCGATGCGGCGGGTGCGCGGGTCGATCCGGAGCAGGTCCGCCACGCCTTGGCGCGGTTGCAGCTGGCATATGTCGTTCGCCGTGAGGCCGATGGATTGCCGTATGTGTTTGCGGTGCCGGTGTTCGTTACCCAGTTCCAGCGTGAGGAAGTCCAAGCGCTGCTGCAGCGAGAACTGCAGGCGCTGGCGGCGGGCGCGGCGGTTTGACTCCGGTGTCAGGATAACGAATGAGAAATTACGTCTCTTCGTGACGCAATTCCCTGTGTGTATCGACGCGATTCTGGGATAGTGGTGCGATGTTCGTGCGCCACGGCGGAGTAATGCTGCATCCACAGGAATTGTCTTCTTCGCAGATTGGCGCCGTGCTGGCCCAGGCCTATGGCCTGCACGTCAGCCATGTCATGCAGCGGCCGGCGGGGGCCGATGCAGGCGCCACGGTGTACCAGGTCACCTCCGATGACGGCACGCGCTGGTGGTTGAAGTGCCGCCGCTATGCCGTGGCCGATGCCGTGTGGGAGGTCGTGCAGCACCTGCGCTGCGCGCTCGGCCTGGACGAAGTGGTGGCCCCGCAGCCTGCGCTTGATGGCGCCCCGGCCACGCACGCCGAGGGCCTGCAGTGGACCCTGTTTGCCTATGTGGAGGGCGAGTCGGGGTTCGAAGTGGCCCTGTCGCAGGCGCAGTGGCACCGGCTGGGCCAGGTGTTGCGCCAGGTGCATGACACCGCGTTGCCGGCCCGGTTGGCGTCCGGTCTGGCGCAACCGGGATTCGACGATGACACGGCGGTGGAGCGGGTGGGTTCGTGGCTGCAGCGCGGCGATGACCGCTGGCCCATTCCCGATGCCCTGGCCGAGGAATACCGGCGTGCTTGGCGGCAACGGCAGGCGCGGGTGGGCGAGGTCTGGCAGCACTGCGTGGCGCTGCGTGAACGCCTGGCCGGGCAGCGCTGGTCGCGCGGGCTGTGCCATGGCGACCTGCACGCGGGCAACCTGTTGCTGCGCGCAGATGGCGGGCTGCACCTGATCGACTGGGACGACATGGTGCTGGCGCCACGCGAGCGCGACCTGATGTTCGTCGGTGCCGGCGTAGGCGGTCGCTGGGGGCGCGATGATCCGCCGCGGTTCCATGAAGGGTACGGCGCGATCGCCCTGGACCCGGTCCGGCTGGCGTATTACCGCCATTGGCGGATCCTGCACGACCTGCAGGAGTTCCACGACCTGCTGCTCGAACCCGGCGCGGCATCGCGTCCGCCCAGCCAGCGCCGGCAGGCGTTGCGTTTCATGGAGGAGCAGTTCGCGCCGGGCAATGTGATCGACGCGGCTGCGCGAAGCTGGGCTGCCGTGGAGTAGCGCGGGTGGTCGACCGTGCTTACTCGCCAGGCTTGGCGCCGGCTGTGGCGGCTTTCGATGCCGCACGCCGCACCAGTACTGCTTCGCGGTGGGCGATGTAGGCATTGGCGGCCAGAATGATGCCCGCGCCGATCACGGTCCAGCGGTCCAGCGTTTCACCGAACAGCAGCCAGCCCAGCAGGCTGACTAGCGGCAGCTGCATGAAGCTGATCGGGGTGAGCGCCGAGACTTCGCCCAAGCGCAACGCGCGGGTCCACAACAGCTGCCCCAGCGTGCCCAGCACGCCGGTAGCGGCCAGCCAGACCCACGCAACGCCGCTGGGCCAGACCCAGCCGAAGAGGGCAGGCACCAGCGACAGCGGTACCCAGAACACATAGGTGTAGAACACCACGGTGTCGGCCCCGTCCACGCGGGTCAGCTGCTTGATCTGGATGGCCACCAGCGAACTGAGCACGGCGGCAAGCACCGCCACCAGCACGCCCGGGCTGAACGTGTCGGCGCCGGGGCGAACGATGATCAGCACCCCGATGAAGCCACAGACCACGGCGGCCCAACGGCGCGCGCGTACCTTCTCGCCAAGGAACAGCACCGCGGCAATCGTGACGAACAGGGGCGTGGAGTACGACAGCGAGATCGCCTGCGACATCGGAAGGTGGCCGATCGCCCAGAACGCGCAGAGCATCGAGGCCAGCCCGATCAGGCTGCGCACGAAATAGCGGGGCAGCTGGGTCGTGCGGAACGGCGAGCTGCCCGGGCGCAACAGGAACGGCAGCAGCGCCAGCAGGCCGAACGCATTGCGGAAGAACGCCACTTCCTGGGTGGGCACGTAGCGGGTGGCGTAGCGGATCGCCACGGCCATCAACCCGAATGCCATGGTGCTGCCCAGCATCAAAAGCGCCGCACGCATCGGTGTCGGCGCTGGAAGGGCGAGCTGGACGGTCACCACTGTGCGCCGATCAGGCGCGGCTCCGGTTCGATGGGTACGCCGAACTTCTCCAGCACCGAGGCGGAAATGCGCCGCGCCAGCGCGAGCAGTTCGGCACCGGTGGCGTTGCCGTGGTTGACCAGCACCAGTGCGTGCTGGGGCGCCACGCCGGCATCGCCCTCGCGGAAGCCCTTCCAGCCGCAGGCTTCGATCATCCAGGCGGCCGAAAGCTTGCGCCGGTCGTCCTGGTCGGCCGGGTACACCGGCAGGCCGGGGAAGTGCTGCAGCAGCACCTCCACCTGTTCCAGCGGCAGCACCGGGTTCTTGAAGAAACTGCCAGCATTGCCGAGCACGTCCGGGTCGGGCAGCTTGCGCCGGCGGATTGCGATCACCGCATTGGCCACGTCGGCGGCCACCGGCAGCTCCACGCCCATCGCCTGCATCTCTTCGGCAATGCCCGCATAGCCCAGGCGCAGGTCATGCAGCAGCGGCAGGCGCAGCTCGATGGCGCTGATCAGGTAGCGGTCCGCATCGTGCTTGAAGACACTGTCGCGGTAGCTGAAGGCACAGGCGTCGGCGTCCAGCCGCACCCATTCGTTGTTCTGGCGGTCCCAGGCGTCCACCGCCTGGATGAACTCATCAACCTGCACGCCATAGGCGCCGATGTTCTGGATCGGCGCCGCGCCGGCCGTGCCGGGAATCAGCGCCAGGTTCTCCAGCCCGGACAGGCCGTTCTGCAGCGACCACATCACCAGGCCGTGCCAGTTCACGCCGGCGCCGGCTCGCACCACGGTGTGGTCGGCGCGGTGTTCCAGCACTTCGATGGAGCGGTTGGCGAACACCAGCACGGTGCCGGGCACGTCGTCGGCGATCAGCACGTTGCTGCCGCTGCCGAGCACCAGCAGCGGGTGGCCGGCCACCTGGGGCAGGGCCAGCACATCCGGCAGCAGGGTGGCGTCGTGCAGCTCCAGCAGCTGTTCTGCGACCGCGTCGACGTGGAAGGTGTTGAGGGCCTTCAGTGAGGCATTTTCGGTCAGCGACCAGGCAGGCATTGCAGTACTCATAGGGGGGCCACCGCGCCACGGCTGGGGGCTTCGCGGCGTCGGCGGATCGCCTCGACGCAGTCGTGCACCAGCGCCGGGCCGCGGAAGATCAGGCCGCTGTAGCACTGCACCAGGGCAGCACCTGCGGCCATCTTGGCCACGGCATCGGCACCGGACAGGATGCCGCCGACGCCGATCAACGGGGTGGATTCGGGCAGGCGCGCGCGCAGGCGGCGCAGCACCAGGGTGGACTGGCCCAGCAGCGGCGCGCCGGACAGGCCGCCGGCTTCGCTGGCGTTACGGTCACCGGCCACCGCGCTGCGGTCGACGGTGGTGTTGGTGGCGATCACGCCGTCCACCTTCAGTTCGCCCAGCACGCGCGCTGCGGCATCGATGTCGCGGTCGCTCAGGTCCGGGGCGACCTTGACCAGCATCGGGACCCGCTTGCCATGCTTGGCGGCCAGTGCTTCCTGGCTTTCGCGCAGCTGCGATACCAGCTGGCGCAGCGCGGTTTCTTCCTGCAGTTCGCGCAGGCCGGCGGTATTGGGCGAGGAGATGTTGACGGTGATGTAATCGGCCAGCGGATACACCTTCTGCAGGCAATGCTGGTAATCGTCGAACGCCTGCTCGTTGGGGGTGTCCTTGTTCTTGCCGATGTTGATGCCGAGCAGGCCGCCCTGGCGCCGCGAACGTTCGACATTGCGCACCAGCGCATCCACGCCGAGGTTGTTGAAGCCCATGCGGTTGATGATCGCGTGGTGGGCAGGCAGCCGGAACAGGCGCGGTCTGGGATTGCCTTCCTGCGGCCGCGGGGTGATGGTGCCGATCTCCACGAACCCGAACCCCAGCGCGAACAGCGCGTCGATGTGCTCGCCATTCTTGTCCAGGCCGGCACCCAGGCCGACCGGGTTGGGGAAGCTCAGCCCGAACACGTTGGTCGGCAACGGGGCAGGGCGGCGTGCCACCAGCGGCGTGGTGCCGGTGCGGTAGGCGAGCTCAAGCGCACTCAGGCCCAGGCCATGGGCGCGTTCGGCGTCCAGGGAAAACAGGAAGGGTCGGGCAAGCGAGTACATGGCGTCCAGTCAGTCCAGCGTGCCGACGAAGGCACGGGTTTGGTATTCAAAAGCAATTTTGCCATCGACCGCGTGCGCATCGAACAGCTGCTGCAGCGCCTCCAGCATCGGGGCGTGGCGCGGGTGGCCCGGCGGCGGGGCATACGATGACGACAGCAGGCGGCCGCGCAGGCCATCGGCGTCCATGTACTGCGCGTTCGGGAACCGGGCGATGCCGCGCAGGCCCGGGCCGAACCACGCGCGCATGGCATCGTCGTCCTGGTAGCGCTCGGCCACCTGCGTGTAATCGGTGCCGAACTCCAGCAGCAGCTGCTCATAGCCCACCAGGAAGGGCGAGGCGTCGAGCAGGCGCGAGTTCCAGAACACCAGCGCCAAGCCTTCCGGGTGCAGGATGCGCTTCCATTCGGTGCGCACCGCGTCGGTGTCGAACCAGTGGAAGGCTTGTGCCGCTGCAACCAGGCCGACGCTGTCGTCGGCCAGCGTGGTGGCTTCGGCGGTGCCGTCCACCAGCTTCAGGCGCAGGTACTCTTTGGCCAGCAGCGCTTCGGCCGCCTCGCGCATGGCCGCGTTGGGTTCCACCGCGATCACCGGATGCCCGGTGGCCAGGAACAGGCGCGTGGAGATGCCGGTGCCGGCGCCGATGTCGGCGACCAGGGTTTCGGTGGGCACGCCGATTTCGTGGTGCAGCCAGTCGAGCAGGGCCGGGGGATAGTCGGGCCGGTAGCGCACATAGTCCGCCACGCGGTTGCTGAAACGCTCGGTTGCGTCCGATGGGCTCATGCGCACCTCAGGAGAATTGGGGGATCAGCAGGGTCAGTCCACCCAGGAACAGAATGAACAGCAGGACCGCGAGGAAGCTGGTCACCACCATCACATAGCCCAGGATCAGGCCGGCCAGCGCCATGCCGTCCCCTTCCAGCTCCAGCGGGCGGCGGCGGATCTCGGCGCGGGCCAGGTGGCCGGTGATGATGGCCGCCACGCTGCCCAGGAACGGCAGCGCGGTCCAACCCAGGATGCCGGCGATCAGGCTGATCAGGGCCAGCGCGCTGGTTTGGCGGGGTGGGAGGCTCATGCGGCTCCTGGGGGAAGGTGGGACAGGGGAATCATAGGGCCAGCGACGGGTTTATCCCATCAGGACCTGGCCGCCATCGACATTCAACGTGTGCCCGGTGATCCAGCGCGCCATCGGCGAGCACAGGAACAGGGCGGCATCGGCGATTTCCTGCGGCTGCCCGAAGCGGCCGAACGGGATCTTGGCCAGGGTGCCGTGGTACAGCGCCGGGTCCTGTTCGCGCCGGCGTGCCCACAGCCCGTCCTCGAACTCGATCGAGCCGGGGGCAATGGCGTTCACCCGGATCCGGTGCGGGGCCAGCGCGAGCGCCTGCGAGGTGGTGTAGTGCATCAGCGCGGCCTTGGCGGCGCCATACGGGGCCGCGCCGGGGCGTGGCTGCTGGGCGGCGATCGAGGCCAGGTTGAGGATGCAGGCATCGGCCGACTGCTTCAGCCAGGGCAGGGCGAGGCGGGAGGCGCGCACCGCTGACATCAGGTCCACGCCCAGGCTGGCTTCCCAGCCGGCCTCGTCGTCGGTCATGCCGGAGCCGGTAGCGTTGTTGATCAGCACATCGATACCGCCGAGCGCGTCGGCCGCACTGGCCAGCCAGTGCTCGATATCGGCCAGGCGCGAGAGGTCGGCGACAGCGGTGTGCAGCGACAGCCCTTGGGCAGCGGCGTCATCGCGCAGTGCGGCAAGGCCGGGTTCGCCGCGGGCGCACACCGATACACGGGCGCCCGCAGCGGCAAAGGCCAGCGCCATCGCGCGGCCGATGCCTTTGCTGCCACCGGCCACCAGTACGCGGCGGCCGGTGTAATCCAGGCTGGGGCGTTCAACCATCACAGGTCGAACTTGATGCCCTGGGCCAGCGGCAGCGAATCGGAGTAGTTGATGGTGTTGGTCTGGCGGCGCATGTAGACCTTCCACGCATCCGAACCGGACTCACGGCCACCGCCGGTGTCCTTCTCGCCACCGAAAGCGCCGCCGATTTCCGCACCGGAGGTGCCGATGTTGACGTTGGCGATGCCGCAGTCCGAACCGGCCGCCGACAGGAAGCGCTCGGCCACCTTCAGGTTCTGGGTGAAGATCGACGAGGACAGGCCCTGCGGCACGCCGTTCTGCATGTCGATGGCCTCGTCCAGCGTGCTGTACTTCATCACGTACAGGATCGGTGCGAAGGTTTCGTGCTGCACCACTTCATCGCTGTTCTTCAGCCCGGTGACAATGGCCGGCAGCACGAAGTTGCCGGCGCGGTCGATGCGGGTACCGCCGGTTTCGATGGTGCCGCCGCTGGCCTTGGCCTTTTCAATCGAGGCCAGGAACTGCTGCACCGCGCTGTCGCTGTTGAGCGGGCCCATCAGGTTGGCCGCATCGGTCGGATCGCCGATCTTGCCTTCCACCTGCTTGTACGCCTTGACCAGCGTGGCCAGCACGTTGTCGTAGATGGATTCGTGCACGATCAGGCGGCGCGTGGTGGTGCAGCGCTGGCCGGCGGTGCCGACCGCACCGAACACGATGCCCGGGATGGCCAGCTTCAGGTCCGCGCTTTCATCCAGGATGATGGCGTTGTTGCCACCCAGTTCCAGCAGGCAGCGGCCCAGGCGGTGGGCGACCTTCTCGGCGACCTGGCGGCCGACCTGGGTCGAACCGGTGAAGCTGATCAGCGGCACGCGCTTGTCGGCCACCAGCTTCTGCGACAGCTCGGTGCCGGCGTCGTTGACCAGGAAGAAGATGTCCGGGAAGCCGGCGCCACGCAGTGCTTCATTGCAGATGCGCATGGACGCGATGGCGGTCAGCGGGGTCTTGTTGGACGGCTTCCACAGGCACACGTCACCGCAGATCGCGGCCAGGAACGAGTTCCATGCCCACACCGCCACCGGGAAGTTGAACGCGCTGATGATGCCGACCAGGCCCAGCGGCTGGTACTGCTCGTACATGCGGTGGCCGGGGCGCTCGGAATGCATGGTGTAGCCGTACAGCATGCGGCTCTGGCCCACGGCGAAGTCGGCGATGTCGATCATCTCCTGCACTTCACCGTCGCCTTCCGGCTTGCTCTTGCCCATTTCCAGTGCAACCAAAGAGCCCAGCGCATCCTTGTTGGCGCGCAGCGCTTCGCCACACAGGCGCACGGCTTCGCCACGGCGCGGGGCCGGGGTCGTGCGCCACACCTTGAACGCTTCCTGGGCACGGGCCACGATGGTTTCGTAGTCGGCGTCGGTGGTGGCGTGCACCTGGGCGATGGCCTCGCCGGTGGTCGGGTTGACCGAGGTGATCACGCCCGCGCTGGTGGCCGACGACCACTCGCCGTTGCCAAGGTAGGTGCCAGCGTTGGTCGCGTCGAGGCCGAGCGCCTTGAGCAGGTCAGAGGACATGCAAACTCCTGTTGCGGATCGAAAAAGGGCGCAGCCGCTGGCAGGGTGGGGTGCGGCGTGCAGAACGACGATTCTAACCCGTCGCGATCCGCCGTACCGACCAACGGTCGGTACCTACCGGGACGCCAACCCGGTAGCGCCCGACGGTTGGTCGGGCGGCGCCCCTTGCCAACCCGCTAGAATGGACACCATTGTTCGTCCCCCAGGAATCTGAATGAACGTTACCGTTGCAGAAGGCGTGGTCGTTGGGAACCGTCTCCCGTTCGTGCTGTTTGGCGGCCTGAATGTGCTCGAAGACCTCGATTCGACCCTGCACGCGGCCGAACACTTCACCAAGGTCACGGCCAAGCTGGGCATTCCGTACGTGTTCAAGGCCTCCTTCGACAAGGCCAACCGCTCCTCGATCCATTCCTTCCGTGGCGTGGGCCTGGACGACGGGCTGCGCATCTTCGAGGAAGTGAAGCGGCAGTTCGGCGTGCCGGTGATCACCGACGTGCATGAAGTGGCCCAGGCCGCGCCGGTGGCCGAAGTGGTTGATGTGCTGCAGATTCCGGCGTTCCTGGCCCGCCAGACCGATCTGGTGGTGGCCATCGCCCAGACCGGGCGTGCCGTGAACATCAAGAAGCCGCAGTTCCTCAGCCCCACGCAGATCAAGCACATCGTGTCCAAGATCCGCGAAGCGGGCAACGAGAACATCATCCTGTGCGAGCGCGGTTCGCAGTTCGGCTACGACAACCTGGTCGTGGACATGCTGGGCTTCCGCGAAATGATCGAATCCACCGGTGGGCTGCCGGCGATCTTCGACGTCACCCACAGCCTGCAGCGCCGCGATGCCGGCAGCGAAGCCTCCGGTGGCCGCCGCCGCCAGGTGGCCGAGCTGGCCCGCTCGGGCATGGCGCTGGGCCTGGCCGGCCTGTTCCTGGAAGCGCACCGCGACCCGGACCATGCCCGTTGCGACGGCCCCAGCGCCCTGCCGCTGAGCGCGCTGGAACCGTTCCTGGCCCAGATCAAGGCCGTGGACGAGCTGGTCAAGGGCTTCGCGGAGCTGGAAATCCGCTGACCCGGGCGTACCCGCGCGGCGCCATCGGCCTTGGTCCTGTCGCTGAATGTGGGTATCCTTCACCGCTGCATGCACGCAATGTGCGTGCAGCCTGCGGCCAGGCACGCTTGCCTGGCCCGCACATGGCCCCGTAGCTCAGCTGGATAGAGCGTCCCCCTCCTAAGGGGAAGGTCGCCCGTTCGAATCGGGCCGGGGTCACCATGTTCGAGGCCTGCTGTGCGCGTAGTTTTACCGGCGCTGGTCCAGTAAATCCTCAGAGGTCCAGCTGACCGCAGGCGGTCACGATGGGATTTCCCGGCCCACGCAGGATTCCGTCGATGAACCGTACTGTCTGGCTCTGCATGGCGGTCGTCGCACCGCTGCTCCTGTCCGGCTGCAACGGCAGCACGCCTGAAGCGACGCCAGCGGACGGTACGCCGCCGACCACGGCCAGTGCGCCATCAGCCACCGCGCCCGCGTATACCGACCAGGACATCAGCGATGCGTGGATCTACCTGCTGGGGCGGCTGCTGGTGCTCCGGCAGCAGAAGGCGGATCTGGCCGAGGGGATGAAATGGAACGAATTCACCCACCGCAAGCCCGGTGCGGTCGAATGGCCCAACCCCAATCTGGACGTTGCTTACTCGGAGGCCTGGGTGGCGCTGGACGAAAACAGCTGCACGCAGGTGACGGTGCCGAAGATCACGGGGCGCTACTACACCGTGCAGTTCCTCAATGGATGGGGCGAAACCCTGGCCAACATCAATGCACGGACCCAGCCCACGCGTGACTGGGGCGAGTTCGCGGTCTGCCTGGAGGGCGCAGACGTCGCCTTGCCCGAAGGCGTGGTCCGGGTCGATGTTCCCGCGCGCTTCCTGCGGGTGCTGGCGCGCGTGGAGCTGGGTGACAACTGGGAACAGGCGGTGGCGCTGCAGCACAAGTTCGCGCTGCGGCCGACCGGCAGCCCCACGCCGCCGACACTGCCCTCGATTCCCCCCTTCGACCCGCAGCACCTTCCCGGCGCGGAAGCGTTCGACAACGCCGTGGCGGTGCTGGACAGCGAGCGCGACCTCAACCCCGGCATGGAAGCGGTAGCGGCCCACGTGCGGGCCATCGCGCAGGGCATCCAGGACCCGACCGAGCGGGCACGGGTGGACCGGGTAGTGCGCGACAAGGGACACGCCGACCTGGCCAAGGCCTCGCCGACCATCGGCCACGGTACCGTCCGGAACGGCTGGGTGCGTCCGGCGGTGGCGGGCTCCTATGGCAATGACTGGCTGGGCCGGACGCTGATCAACCTGGGCGGCATCTGGGCCAACCAGCTTGATGGGGTGTTGTACTTCTAGGGCAGCCTGGATGGCACCAATACCCAGCTCAATGGCGATCACACGTACACCCTGACCTTCCCGAGGGATGCGCTGCCGGCCAGCTTCGCCGAGTACTTCTGGTCGGTCATCGCGGTGGATCCGGTGTACGCGCGGGTACTGCCCAATCCGAAGAACCGGTTCCTGCTCAATCGCGAATCGGGCTTGAAGTACAACGCCGACGGATCGCTCACGCTCTACTTCGCGGCGGAAAGGCCCAAGGACGCGCCCGATCCGAACTGGCTGCCCACGCCGAAGGGGCAGGACTATCGTTTGACGTTCCGGTTCTATGGACCCAAGGGTGGCGTGGCCGATGGAAGCTACTATCCGCCCCCGCTGGTGCGTGTCGATTCGTAGCGAACGGACGCGTCCTGCACGCTGCCGTCGCTGCGCATTGACGAACCGCCTGTCAGGGTGGCTGCGTCGCCACTGAGCAGGAACCCCGTCATGTCATCCATCGAACATCGCCTCGAGTTTCCCTGGCAGCCGGCAGCGCAGGTGCCAGCACCAGATCCCTCGCCGGAGGCACCGTCGCCGCCCGTGGAGTCGCCTCCGGCGCAGGATCCGCCCGCACAGGATCCTCCCAGCGAAATTCCACCGGAACGCGATCCTCCCGCCGAGCAACCTCCCTTGGAGGCGCCGGAGCCTTCGAAGCAGGAATGAATCAAACACGCCGCGCACTGCGCGGCGTTTTCCTTTTCCGACGTACATCGCATGTGATGGCCGCGTCGCATCACCAACACTCATCGACAACATCGTGTTTGCGCGATGCAGACATCACTTAACACTGCAATTTCAAGCTCACGACGACTTCATTGCGAATGCGGAAAAGTGGATTCACCCCGACACGGGTCAACACGAATTCCCTTCAGGAGTAGAAATCAGTGAGCACCGAATCCAAGACCGCGCATACCCTCAATGACCTCATCGAGATCGCCCGTGACGGCAAGGACTTCTACACCGAAGCCGCCACCAAGGTGAAAGATGCCGAGCTGTCCGCGCTGTTCACCCGCATTGCCGGCGTCAAGGCCGACATCGTCACCCGACTGAGCAGCACCGTGCGGGCGACCGGTGAAAAGCCGGCGGAACATGGCACCGTGGTGGGCTCCATGCAGCAGTTCTACGGCAAGGTCCGCGCCACCCTGGGCGATACCCAGTACGGCTATGTGGCCGAACTGGAAGAATCCGAAGATCGCCTGCTGAAGGCCTTCAGGGACGCAGCGAATGACAGCGATACGCCGCCTGCCGCGCGCCAGGAAGTTACCAGCCTGCTGCCGATCGTCGAGGAAACCCACCAGGTCATGCGTACCCGCAAGCACGCCATGAAGCAGTAAGCGGCTGCCGCGGTTCCAGACCGCCAGCAACCGCCAGCAGACGCCCCGGCTCCGACCGGGGCGTTTGCGTATCAGGGGTCTGCGCGATTCCGGACCCCGCCGTACGGGTGTCCTGGATATGGTGCATACTCGATCACAGGTACCGTTGGGATTGCTCATGGAACACATGCGTTGGCTCACGCTTCGTCTTGGCAACAACCAGTCCATCGGGCCATTGGTTCTCAAGGAACTATGGTCCAACGCGTGCGAGACGAACCAGTCGTCGGTGACCCGCGATACCGACGGCCGATCGACGGCCTATGCGCTGCATGCGCCGACGTCGCTTGCGTATCCGAAGCGGGCCGAGCTGCGCATGCGCGAGCTGCTGGAGAAGGCGGGTTACACCTTCACGATGGGCTCCCTGGCAGATCGCCCGGCGCCGCAGCCGGCGCGTTTCCGCTGAGCCGGGCTACCTTGCCTGGCGGGCGAGGGGCAGTACCCGGCGCATGATGCGCACTGGCACGCCCGTGCGATGTGTCTGCCGCTCCAGTGGCTCCCAGCCGAGCGGCGCATACAGGCCGCCATCATCGTGCTCGGTCTGCAGGAACACTTCGCGCACGCCGTAGCCCTGCGCTTTCTGCATCAGTGCCGCGATCAAGTCGCTGGCGAGCGCATGGCCACGGTGCGATGGGCACACGTAAACGCCACCCAGCCAGTGCAGCCGCTCGGGGCGCTCGGCACGTTCATGGAATTTGAGCTGCGCGGCGGCAACGGGCACGTCGTTGTCCGTGGCCATCAGCAGCACGGGCAGCTCGTTGTCGTGCAGGAACACTTCCAGCCGCTGCTGTTCGTCTTCCAGCGTCCAGCCGGGTACCCGGTGGCCCCAGGTGTCGAAATACCAGCGTGCAACAACGGGCAACAGGTGCGGGGCATGGCTCAGGGTCAGAAACGGCATCGGGGTACTCCCTGTACGGCGCGACGGTACTTCCCATGACTACGCCACCGTTATACCACTGGGGTATTGGGCCCTTGCCGTGACGCGTTGCAGGTTTTGAGAACCGCGCGCAGACTTGGATCTTCGGTCACGCCTGTGCTCACGATGTCTTCACCCGCCTTCAACCTTCGCCGCTATGGCCGCTCGTCGAGCGTGGACCACCACGCGTTCGCGCAGTGGGTGGTGCCGGTGCGTGGCGAATTGGCGTTCGAGCTGGAGGGGCAGGGCGCACGCCTGGACGCCCTGCAGGGCGCTTTCGTGGCGCCCATGGCGGGGCATGCGCAGACCGCCGGTGATGACGACCGCTTCCTGATCGTGGACTGCCCAGCGGAGATGTTCGACGACGACACGCTCGAACGCCTGCATCGCCAGCCCGTATTGGCGCTTCCGGCACAGGTTCGCGCCATGGCACAGCGGGTCGGGGGAACGCCGCACGAACGCGTGAATGACGATACGGTTCGCTGCGAGCTGCCCGGGTTGCTGCAGGCGTTCTCGCTGGCGGGCAGTGCGACCCGCCTGCAGGCGGTATGTGCGCGGATCGAGTGCGCACCCGGCCAGGCCTGGCCGGTGGCGCGTATCGCCAGTGAGGTCGGGGTCAGCGGCAGCCGCCTGCACGCCCTGTTCCGCCAGGCGTTCGGGCTCAGCCCGCAGGCCTGGCTGAGTGCCAGCCGGTTGCGCTGGGCCCGGGGGCGGCTGGCGGCCAGCGATGCGTCCATTGCCGACATCGCCCAGCATGCCGGCTATTCCGAGCAGAGCGCGCTGACCCGCGCACTGCGCCGGGAGTGGGGCATGACCCCGGCCGATTACCGGCGCCGCTACCGTCCCGCGCAGTAGTCTCGGTCAAGATCGTCCACCGCGCGGCGCCTACACTGGCGCGGTCTTTCCGTTGCCGGGCGTGTGGTTGCTGATGAATCGTTCGATGGGCGTGGGTATCGCCAATGGCGTCGCTGCTGGCGCGCTGTGGGGCGTGGTGTTCCTGGCACCGGCGGTGCTGAGCCATTTCAGCGCCGTGCAGCTGTCGGCCGGCCGCTACCTGGTCTATGGGCTGATTGCCGTGGTGCTGCTGGCGCCGCGCTGGCGCGAGTTGCGCGAGCGGATCGGCATGGCCGAATGGCGCGGCCTGCTGTGGCTGAGCCTGGCGGGCAACCTGGTGTATTTCGTGCTGCTGGCCCATGCGGTGCAGTGGGCGGGCGGGGCGGCGGCGTCGCTGATTGTCGGGCTGATTCCCGTGGTGGTGACGGTGGCCGGCGTGCGCGAAGAAGGCGCAGTGCCGCTGCGCCAGCTCGCGCCTGCATTGACCCTGTGCCTGTTCGGGGTAGGGCTGGTGGGCTATGAGGCGCTGCAGTCCGAACATGCGCAGGGCTCGGCCAACCAGCGCCTGCTGGGCCTGCTGTGCGCGTTTGGCGCGCTGTTTTCGTGGGCGCTGTATTCCATCGGCAACAGCCGCTGGCTGGCGCGGCGCCCGGACATTTCCGGCCACGACTGGTCGCTGCTGACCGGCGTTGCCACCGGTGCGCTGGCGCTGCTGCTGGTGCCCAGCGCGTTTGTCGTCTCAGGCCCGTCGCACGCGCCGGTCGACTGGATGTGGTTCTGGGTCATCAGCGCGGGTGTGGCGGTCGTCGCCTCGGTGTTCGGCAACGCCTGCTGGAACCGGGCCAGCCGCAACCTGCCGCTGACCCTGACCGGGCAGATGATCGTGTTCGAGACGCTGTTCGCGCTGCTGTACGGGTTCGGCTGGCAGCGGCGCTGGCCGACCCTGATGGAAGCGGTGGCGATCGTCTGCCTGGTCTCCGGCGTGCTGTTGTGCGCGCATGCACACCGCCCGCCGCGGATGGTGGCCGAGCACGCCGGCTGATTCCGTTGCGGGGCCTGGATGGTCACATTCGCAACTTTTTTGCAGACGTTGCCTGCTGTTCGTCGCGTTTGAATTTTTGCGGTGCAACACTTGACAAGCACCCGGTCGGCGTAGTTTTCTTGGTCCATGGTCCTTGCCGCCGCCACTGTCACGATTCGCTCCACCGCCCTTACCGGCGGCATGCGCTGCGTTGCCCTGGCCACCGGTACCACCACCATTACCACCGCCACCACTCGCCTGGTGCGGCCCGTCGTCTTCGCGTAACTTCCGAAAACAACGGCCCCGCACCAGATCAGGTTGCGGGGGATCTCCTTCAGCCTGAATGACGCGGGGCCTCGAATCGAGGTCAGCATGTCTTCTGTCGCCGCTTCACCCGATGCCCTTGCATCGCCTGCATCCTCCGCACCGCTGCGTGCGGCCACCTCGACGGTCGTGCACAAGTTCGGCGGCACTTCCGTGGCCGATGCCGACCGCTACCGCCATGTCGCCCAGCTGCTGCTGGCCCGCGATGAAGCGGTGCAGGTCACCGTGGTGTCGGCCATGAAGGGCGTCACTGACGCGCTGATCGCGCTGGCCGGTGCTGCTGCGGACAACGCCCCGCAGTGGCGCGACGACTGGCACGCACTGCGCGCGCGCCATCGCGGTGCCGCGGTGGCCCTGCTGGGCGAGCACGCGGGCGACACGGTGGAATGGCTGGATGCGCGCTTCGACCACCTGGCCGAAGTACTGGGCGCGTTGGCGGTGATCGGTGAGCTGCCCAACGAGGTGCTCGACCGCGTGCAGGGCCTGGGCGAGGTGTATTCGGCGCACCTGCTGGGCCACTACCTGCGCAGCATCGGCGAGGACTGCGCGGTGCTGGATGCGCGCGAGGTGCTGGTGGTGGACCGCGGCGAACTGGGCGTGGACGTGGACTGGGTGCAGAGCGCGCAGCGTCTGGCGGTGTGGCGCGACGAACATGCGGCCGCGCGCGTGGTGGCCACCGGGTTCGTGGCGCGCGACCGCCGTGACCGGGTGACCACGCTAGGCCGCAACGGCAGCGACTATTCCGGCGCGATCTTCGCCGCGCTGTTCAACGCCGACGAACTGCACATCTGGACCGACGTGGACGGCGTGCTCTCGGCCGACCCGCGGGTGGTGCCCGAAGCCGTGCAGCTGGAGGCGCTCAGCTACGACGAGGCCTGCGAGCTTGCGTATTTCGGCGCGAAGGTGGTGCACCCGCAGACCATGTCGCCCGCCATCGAGCGCGGCCTGCCGATCATCATCCGTAATACCTTCCATCCGGATCACCCCGGGACCCGGATCACCGCCGAACGCACCAGCTCCGGCCCGATCAAGGGACTCACCCTGAGCCCGGAGCTGGCGCTGCTCAACCTGGAAGGCACCGGCCTGATCGGCGTGCCGGGCACGGCCGAACGCGTGTTCGCCGCGCTGCGCAACGCGCACGTATCGGTGGTGATGATCTCGCAGGGTTCGTCGGAACATTCGATCTGCTGCGTGGTGCGCCAGGCCGAGGCGCAGCGGGCGCGTGATGCGCTGCTGCATGCGTTCGCGCACGAACTCAGCCTGGGCCAGGTGCAGCGCGTGCAGCTCACCGACAATGTCAGCGTGCTGGCGGCGGTGGGCGATGGCATGGCCGGGCAGCCGGGCGTGGCCGCGCGCCTGTTCGAATCGCTGGGGCGTGCGCAGGTGAACATCCTGGCCATCGCGCAGGGCTCGTCCGAACGCAACATCTCGGTGGCCGTGGACAGCCGCCACGCGACCAAGGCGCTGCGCGCGGCACACGCCGGATTCTGGCTGTCGCCGCAGACCTTCTCGGTCGGCGTGATCGGTCCCGGCAACGTCGGCGCGGCGCTGCTGGACCAGTTGCTGGTCGCGCAGCCCACGCTGCTGACCCGGGCCAACGTGGACCTCCGGGTGCGCGCAGTGGCATCGCGCAGCCGCATGCACCTGGATGCGCGTGGCGTGCAGGGGGACTGGCGCGCCGCGTTGGCCGGGCAGGCGCAGGCGACCGACTTGGACCAGTTCACCGAGCACCTGCTGTCGGCGCACCTGCCGCACGCATTGATCGTCGACTGCAGCGGCAGCGCCGATGTCGCCGACCGCTATGCCGGCTGGCTGGCGGCTGGCATCCATGTGGTCACTCCCAACAAGCAGGCTGGCGCGGGTCCGTTGCAGCGCTACCACGCCATCCGCGAGGCCGCCGCCGCTACCGGCGCGCGCTTCCGCTACGAGGCGACGGTGGGCGCGGGGCTGCCGGTGATCACCACGCTGCGCGACCTGGTCGATACCGGGGATGAGGTGCTGGCGGTCGATGGCATCTTCTCCGGCACGCTGGCCTGGCTGTTCAACAAGTACGACGGCCAGGTGCCGTTCTCCGAGCTGGTCGCGCAGGCGCGCGGCATGGGCTACACCGAGCCGGACCCGCGCGACGATCTGTCCGGCGTGGATGTCGCGCGCAAGCTGGTCATCCTGGCGCGCGAGGCCGGCCGTGAACTGAGCCTGGAACAGGTCAGCGTGGAAAGCCTGGTGCCCGAGGCACTGCGCCAGGCCAGCGTGGACGACTTCATGAGCGGGTTGGCATCGGTGGATGGTGCATTCGCCGAACGGCTGGAGCAGGCCCGCGCACGCGGTGCGGTGCTGCGCTACGTGGCGCGGTTGTCAGCGGACGCGGCGGAGGTGGGGCTGGTGGAGCTGCCGGTTGGCCACGCGTTTGCCAACCTGCGCCTGACCGACAACGTGGTGCAGTTCACCACGCGCCGCTACTGCGAAAACCCCTTGGTGGTGCAGGGCCCGGGTGCCGGTCCGGAAGTGACCGCTGCGGGTGTGTTCGCCGATGTGCTGCGGGTCGCGGCGGGTGAAGGAGCGCGCCTGTGAGTCCAGACCAGGTGCGGGAAGCACGCGCGTTCTCACCGGCATCGGTGGGCAATGTCGCCGTAGGGTTCGACATCCTGGGGCATGCCATCGCGGGCGTCGGCGACACCGTGACCGTGCGTCGCACTGACGCGCCGGGCGTGCGGATCCTGGCGATCCGGGGCACCACGGTGGATCTGCCGCTGGAAGCGGCCGACAACACCGCAGGTGCAGCGCTGCTGGCGATGATCGACGCGCTGGCGTTGCCGTTCGGCTTCGAACTGGAGATCGACAAGGGCATCGCGCTGGGCTCGGGCATGGGCGGCTCGGCGGCGTCGTGCGTGGCCGCGCTGGTGGCGGCCAATGCACTGCTGGATGCGCCGCTGTCGCGCGAAGCGCTGTATCCGTTCGCGCTGACCGGCGAGGCGGTGGCCAGCGGTGGCCGGCACGGCGACAACCTCGGGCCGATGCTGCTGGGCGGGCTGGTGCTCAGTACGGCGGATCGTCTGGTGAGCATTCCGGTGCCCGCCGGGTGGCACAGCCTGCTGGTGCATCCGGACGCCGTGCTGGAAACGCGTCGCGCGCGCGCGGCCCTGCTGGGTAGCTACGCGCTCTCCGAGTTCGTCACGCAAAGCGCGAACCTGGCGCTGGTGTTGAGCGGCTGCTTCCGCAGTGATGCCGAGCTGGTGCGCGCCGGTCTGCGCGACGTGCTGGTGGAGCCGCGCCGTGCCGGCCTCATCGAGGGATTTTCCGCCGCGCGCGAGGCCGCACTGGGGGCAGGTGCACTGGGTGCCAGCATTTCCGGGGCCGGCCCCAGCGTGTTCGCGTGGTTCGACAGCCAGGCGGCCGCGCAGGCGGCACAGCGCGCCGTGCAGGATGCGTTCGCCGAAGCGGGCTTCGACAGCCAGGGCTGGGTATCGCCGTTGAACGCGCCCGGGGCACAGCTGCTGTGAGCGCCGCTTCCACTCTTCTGCCAGGATCGTCCATGGAATTCGTTTCGACCCGCCACGCCGCACCCGCGGCCACCCTCAGTGCCGCCATCGCCGCCGGCCTCGCCCCCGATGGCGGGCTGTATGTCCCGCAGCAGCGACCGCAGCCGCAGCGCTGGCAGGCGCAGGGCAGCCTGGCGCGCAACGCCGAAGCGGTGCTGGCACCGTTCTTCGCCGGCGACGCGCTCGCCCCGCACCTGTCCACCCTGTGCGAGGACGCGTTCAACTTCCCGGCGCCGCTGCGTGCGCTGGCCACCCCGGGCGACCACGTGCTGGAGCTTTTCCATGGGCCGACCGCCGCGTTCAAGGATTTTGGCGCACGTTTCCTGGCGGCCAGCCTGGCCCAGCTCCAGCGCGACCGTGCCCGCCCGCTGACGATTGTAGTGGCCACCTCGGGCGACACCGGCGCGGCCGTCGCGGCGGCGTTCCATGGCCAGCCGGGCATCCGCGTGGTGGTGCTGTATCCCGATGGCCGCGTCTCGCCGCGCCAGGCGCACCAGCTGGGCTGCTTCGGCGACAACATCCATGCGCTGCGCGTCGCCGGTTCGTTCGACGATTGCCAGGCGATGGTGAAGCAGGCCCTGAGCGACCGCGAGCTGCAGGCAGAGGTGCCCTTGAGCTCGGCCAACAGCATCAGCCTGGGCCGCTGGCTGCCGCAGATGAGCTATTACGCCGACGCGGCGCTGACGCACCACGAGGCGACCGGCGAGATGCTGAACCTGGTGGTGCCCACCGGCAACCTCGGCAACGCGATGGCAGCGGTGCTGGCACGCGCGATGGGCCTGCCGCTGGGCCAGATCGCACTGGCCACCAACGCCAATGACGTGCTGCCGCGCTTCTTCCACGGCGGCGAATACCGGCCGCTGCACAGTGTGGCCACCTTGGCCAACGCGATGGACGTCGGCGCACCCAGCAACTTCGAGCGGCTGCGCTGGCTGTATGAAGAAGACGACGACGCACTGCGCGCAGCGTTCCGTGTCGAGGCGGTGGACGACGCGGCAATCCGCGAACTGATCGCCCGGCGCCATGCGGCAGCGGGCGAAGTCTTCTGCCCGCACACCGCTACGGCGGTGAAGGTGCTTGAACAGCTGCGTGCCGAAGGCGTGCAGGGCGATTGGGCAGTGGCCGCAACCGCGCACCCGGCCAAATTCGAATCGGTGGTCGAACCGCTGATCGGCCGCCCCCTTGAGGTGCCCCCGGCGCTGGCGGCGCTCCTGGAACGCCCCGCGCATGCTGAACCGTGCCCGCCGCATTACGCGGCGCTGAGGGAATTCCTTGAGGCGTGATGGATGTGCGGCCAGGCAGGGCCCGGCGCTATGCGCCGCAGAGGATCTGCAGGCCGGCTTCGTCGAGGATCTCGACGGTGTTCAGATGGGGCAGGGCAATCAGGCCCTGCTGCCGCAGCTTGGTGAACGTACGGCTCACCGTTTCCATGGTCAGCCCAAGATGGTCGGCAATATCACTGCGCCCCATCGGCAAGGTGACCCGCAACCCATTCCCGCCCAGCCGCGCTTCGCGCGCGGCCAGCCGCAGCAGGAAATCGGCCAGCTTTTCGGCCGGCTGCAGGCGGCCCAGCGCCAGCGCCGCATCGGCCGCTTCGTCCAGTGCCTGGCAGGCGCGCTGCAGCAGCTTGCGCTCCAGGTGCGGATAGCGTGCGCGCAGGTCTTTCATCGGGGCCAGGCCCACGCGGCAGACCCGGCTGTCGGCAATGGCTTCGATGTCGTAGCGGTGGTTGTCGCTGCCGGTCAGGCCGAGATAGTCGCCGGGCAGCACGAACCCGCTGATCTGGCGGCGGCCATCGGCCAGGGTGCGGACCAGCCGCAGCGCGCCTTCGGTCAAGGTATAGACATGTTGGCGGGCCTCGCCGGCGCGGGCCAGGGTGGCCCCCAGCGGCAGCGGCTGCGACACCGTGACCCGTTCCAGGGCCTGGACCTCATCAGGCGACAGCGCCGAACACACGGCCAGGTGGCGCACCGAGCAGTGCAGGCAGTCACGCAGCGGCGAGCAGCCCGGTGCGGGATCTTCTACAGCGGCAACAGCGGTTCCGGAGTGGGGCCGGGTCATGTCGAACCAGGGAGCGGGGCCTGCCTATGATACGTCATGCGGCGGTTGGCCCGGTTCGGCGCGGCTGATGACGGCCGCGCGGCCCGGCTGCGGCTAGAATATGCAGCTCGCTCTTCC
The DNA here is from genome assembly GCF_029959395.1 of Stenotrophomonas sp. PS02300. Lineage (NCBI taxonomy): Bacteria > Pseudomonadati > Pseudomonadota > Gammaproteobacteria > Lysobacterales > Lysobacteraceae > Stenotrophomonas > Stenotrophomonas sp. PS02300. The sequence continues at coordinate 1,827 of NZ_JASCOP010000021.1, read as the reverse complement.
CCAGTTCCCCGCAGGAGTCCCGCAAGTGATCAAGCCCCGTACGCCGCCCGGCATCATGGAATTGCTGCCGCGCGAGCAGATCGCGTTCCAGCGCATGCTGGACGTCATCCGCCGCAATTACGAGCGGTTCGGGTTCCTGCCGGTGGAAACCCCGGTGTTCGAGCTGTCCGACGTGCTGCTGACCAAGTCCGGTGGCGAGACCGAGCGCCAGGTGTATTTCGTGCAGTCGACCGGTGCGCTGGCCAATGCGGCCGAAGCCGGCGACAAGAGCCTGCCGGAGCTGGCGCTGCGCTTCGACCTGACGGTGCCGCTGGCGCGCTACGTGGCCGAGCACGAACACGACCTGACCTTCCCGTTCCGTCGTTACCAGATGCAGCGGGTGTACCGCGGCGAGCGCGCCCAGCGCGGCCGTTTCCGCGAGTTCTACCAGTGCGACATCGACGTGATCGGCAAGGACAGCCTGAGCACGCGCTATGACGCGGAAGTGCTGGCGGTCATCCATGCGGTGTTCGCGGAGCTGCGCATCGGCGACTTCTCGGTGCAGCTGAACAACCGCAAGCTGATGCGCGGGTTCTTCGAAAGCCTGGGCGTGGCCGACGGCGAGCGCCAGATGGCGGTGCTGCGCGAGGTCGACAAGCTGGACAAGCGCGGCCCGGATTACGTGCGTGAAACGCTGACCGGCGAAGGCTTCGCGATTCCGGCCGAGCAGGTGGACCGGATCCTGGCGTTCGTGGCGGTGCGTTCGAGCAGCCATGCCGATGCGCTCGCGCAGCTGGATGCGCTGGTGGCCGATGGCGCTGCCAGCGAGACGCTGAAGCTGGGCGTGGCCGAGCTGCGCGAGGTGCTGCAGCTGGTGAAGGCGTTGGGCGTGCCGGAAACGGCGTACTGCCTGAACTTCTCGATCGCGCGTGGCCTGGATTACTACACGGGCACGGTGTACGAAACCACGCTGACCGACCACCCGCAGATCGGTTCGATCTGTTCGGGCGGCCGTTACGAGGACCTGGCCAGCCATTACAGCAAGTCCAAGCTGCCGGGCGTGGGCATCTCCATCGGCCTGACCCGCCTGTTCTGGCAGCTGCGCGAGGCGGGCCTGATCGCGGGCATCGAAGACAGCAGCGTGCACGCGCTGGTGGCGCTGATGGACGACAACGGCCTGGCCGATTCGCTGGATATCGCCCGTCGCCTGCGTGTGGGTGGGATCAACGCCGAAGTGCAGATGGAGCCGAAGAAGATCGGCAAGCAGTTCCAGTACGCGGCCAAGGCAGGCATCCGCTTCGTGGTGCTGGCTGGTGAAGACGAGCTGGCGCGTGGCGTGGTGGCGGTGAAGGATCTGCTGCGCGAGCAGCAGTTCGAAGTCGCCCGTGATGAGCTGGCCAGTGCATTGCAGGTGGAGCTGGAGCAGACGCGCGCGATGGCGTGAGTCTGGTTTGGTTGAGGCTTGTCTGACAACGGCACCTTCGGGTGCCGTTGTTGTTTTTGGGTGTCTGATTGCGTGGCTTCACTGTGCACCGGGCGCTGCCCGGTGCTTCATGCATTCGTGCGGAAAGCCCGTTATCACCGGATCCCTGGTTTGGCGGGACGGTGCGGGTTTGCGGGACACGCCGTGAATCCGTCCATGGAGGCTTGGCAAAAACATCCATGTTTTTGACAGTCCCGCAAACCCGCCCCGTCCCACCTTCGACAGCGGGTTGGTGGCCATGGGGAAATGCAACAGCGATTTCGTTCTGGGGTAATGCGTTACCGCGTGTGGATGGTTTGCGGGCAGTCGTCTGGCGACCGACCCTACCACTGTGCTTCGGGCGTCATGGCTGGCAGCGGTAGGGT
>NZ_JASCOP010000219.1:0-2973 GCF_029959395.1 Stenotrophomonas sp. PS02300 | reverse complement strand
GGGCATGTTTCCTTATCCCCGCGCCTTCGGCGCGCCCCCTTTAACAAAAAGGGGGCTCTCCTCCAGATGGATTGCGTGGGCCGGCCAACGGCCGGCGCTACCGGTGGTTGATTGAAACGGTTATGTAACCGTTACCAACCCATGTGATGGCCGCCGTTGATGTCGAGGTTGGAGCCGGTGATCCAGGCGGCTTCTTCGGCGACCAGGAAGGCCACCGCGTAGGCGATTTCTTCGGGCTTGCCGAGGCGGCCGGTGGGGATGTCGGCGATGATCTTGGCGCGCACTTCGTCGGGCACGGCCATCACCATGTCAGTGGCCACGTAGCCGGGCGAGATGGTGTTGACGGTGATGCCGAAGCCGGCATTCTCGCGCGCCAGGGAGATGGTGAAGCCGTGCATGCCGGCCTTGGCGGCGGCGTAGTTGGCCTGGCCGTACTGGCCCTTCAGACCGTTGATCGAGCTGATCTGGATCACCCGGCCCCAGCCGCGGCGGCGCATGCCTTCGATGACCGGGCGGGTGACGTTGAACACCGAATTGAGGTTGGTGTTGATCACGTCATGCCACTGGTCGGCGCGCATGCGGTGGAAGGTGGTGTCGCGGGTGATGCCGGCGTTGTTGACCAGGATCTCGATCGGTCCCAGCGCCGCTTCCACGGCGTGCACCATCTGTTCGGCGGTGCCCGGGTCGGCGACATCGCCGGGGAAGATCGCCACGTCGCAGCCGCGCGCCAGCATCTTCTCGCGCCAGGCCAGGGCCTTGGCCTCGTCACGGTAGTTGGTGGCAACCCGATGGCCCTGGTCGGCCAGACGTTGGCAGATGGCGGAACCGATACCGCCGGTACCACCGGTGACCAGTGCGACGCGAGATGTCATGAGCAGCTACTCCGGGGCCAGCAGGGGGGGGAAAGCGATTCTGCAACATCGCGGCGGAAAATGGGTGGCTCAGGGGGCGTCGGCGTCGAGCCGGATGTCACCCGGTGGCAATCGCGCCGGGTCGAAGCCGGCAACGGCCCGTTCGAGGAGTTCGGCAACGCTGCGGCAGCCCCGCAGCCCGGCGGGATCCTGGCCAAGCTGCACCCAGGCCTGCTGCAGGGCGGGCAGGGGACGATCGGCATCGACCGGGCGCGCGGCGGCGGACTTGGACAGCTTGAGCCCGTCCGGCTCCAGCAGCAGTGGCAGGTGCAGGTAGCGCGGGGTGGGCAGGCCCAGTGCCTGGTGCAGCAGGATCTGGCGCGGGGTGGAATCGAGCAGGTCGGCGCCGCGCACCACGTCGGTGATGGCCTGGTCGCCGTCGTCGACCACCACGGCCAGCTGATAGGCCCAGTAGCCGTCCGCGCGGCGCAGCACGAAATCGCCGACCTCGGCATGCACGTCCTGGCGGACCCGGCCGCGCAGGCCGTCGTCGAACGCAACCACGCTGCCCGGCGGCACGCGCAGGCGGATGGCCGGTCGTGCGCGTTCGGTACGTGCCACGCAGTAATGATGAATACCGTGCTGGTCGGCCAGTTCGGTGCGGCTGCAGTGGCAGGCAAAGGCTTTGTCCTCGGCCAGCAGGCGGTCCAGCGCGGCCTGGTAGAGGGCGTCGCGCTGGCTCTGGTGGACGATGGGGTCATCGCTGGCCAGGCCGAAGGCAGCCAGGGCGGCCAACTGCTGGTCGATGGCGCCGGGCACGGTGCGGGGCGGGTCGACGTCTTCCACCCGCACCAGCCACTGGCCGCGGGCGTGCCGGGCCAGCAGCCAGCTGCCGAAGGCGGCGAGCAGCGAGCCGGCGTGGAGGGGGCCGGTGGGCGAGGGGGCGAAGCGCCCGCGGTAGGCAGTCATGGACATGAACTATGAATCGTCGGTCAGGTTGCGACTTGAATTCAACATGAAGTCCCCGCAGATTTGCAGCAACACCCACCCAAAAGCGTCCTTTTCCCATGTTCAGTCGTATCGCCCTGTTCCTCGCGACCAACTTCGCCGTGTTGATCCTGGCAGGCTTCGTAATGCGCCTGGCGGGCATCGATCCTGCGAGCATGAGCGGCCTGCTGGTCGTTGCGGCCATCTTCGGCTTCGGCGGTTCGCTGATCTCGCTGCTGCTGTCCAAGTGGATGGCCAAGCGCTCCACCGGCGCGGTGGTGATCACCGAGCCGCGCAACCAGACCGAGCGCTGGCTGCTGGCCACGGTGGAGCGCCAGGCGCGCGAAGCCGGTATCGGCATGCCGGAAGTGGCGGTCTACGACGGCCCGGAAATCAATGCGTTCGCGACCGGCGCCAACCGCAACAACGCGCTGGTGGCGGTCTCCACGGGCCTGCTGCAGAACATGAGCGAGGACGAGGCCGAGGCAGTACTGGGTCACGAGATCGCGCACGTGGCCAACGGTGACATGATCACCATGGCGCTGCTGCAGGGCGTGCTCAACACGTTCGTGATCGTGCTGGCGCGCGTGGTCGGCGGCATCATCGACAGTGCGCTGTCGGGCAACCGCGAAGGCGGCGGCCGTGGCTTCGCCTACTTCATCATCGTGTTCGTGCTGGAAATGGTGTTCGGCCTGTTCGCCACCATGATCGCCATGTGGTTCTCGCGCCACCGCGAGTTCCGCGCCGACGCCGGCGGTGCGCACCTGGCCGGCCGCCAGAAGATGATCGCCGCACTGGAGCGCCTGAAGCTCAACCACGGTCAGAGCACCCTGCCGACCCAGATCGCCGCGTTCGGCATCGCCGGCGCCACCGCCAAGAAGCTGTTCCTGAGCCACCCGCCGCTGGAAGAGCGCATTGCCGCGCTGAAGGCCGCGAGCAATACCGTGGCTTGATGCAGAAGCTGTTGGTTTGAAAGAAGCGCCCGGCCTTGGTCGGGCGTTTTTTTGCTCGCGACAAGCGCTGGCGTTTTCGTTCTCTGCGCGCGGGGGAGCGGGGTGGAGGGGGTAGCGGGGCACGCGTGAACCCATCCATGGGGCTTATCGCAGCATCCATGCTGCTCAAAGCCCCGCTACCC
>NZ_JASCOP010000218.1:0-3125 GCF_029959395.1 Stenotrophomonas sp. PS02300 | reverse complement strand
ATAAAGACACAGCCACAAAGGCGGTGGGGGGGGCGCCGCTCATTAGGGGGGGCGCCACCGCACAGCGCACCGGCACGGCCACACCGGCCAGGCTGGTGACCTTCAACGGGCGCAGCGAAGTCACCGTGCCAGTGGGCGCGGTGCTGCTCAGCGACCCGGTACCGATGACGGTGCCGGCGCTGGCCGATGTCTCCCTCACCGTGTATTTCCCCGAACCCACCCAGCCGGCGGTGCGGCGCACCGCGCTGCGCATTGCCGACGGCCGCCAGGCCGAGGTCGCCGACAAAGTGAAGCTGGCCTACCGGCAGAACGTGGTGTCGGCGGTGCTGGCCGAGCGCAGCACCACGCCGATCGTGGTGGTCGCGCTGGGCGATTCGATCACTGAAGGTGCCACCGCCACGCGCGGCAGCAACGGCGATTGGCCTTCGCTGCTGGCCACCCGCCTGCAGCAGGCCTGCCCGGACCAGGTGGTGCTGGTCAATGCCGGCATCAGCGGCAACAAGGTGATGGACCATGGCCGCAGCCACAGCGCGCTGGCCCGGCTGGACCGCGATGTGATTGCGCTGCCGCACGTGGACCGGGTGATCCTGTTCGAAGGCATCAACGATATCCGCCACGACGGCGGCACCCCGCCGGTGGCCGGCCGCAACGCCGATGACATGGTGCTGGGCTACCGGCAGGTAGCCGAACGCCTGCACAGCAATGGCATCCGCGCCATTGCCGCCACGATGACGCCGTTCGGCGGCTCGGACCGCTACGAGCCCGTATCAGCCGGCACCCGCACCACGCTCAACACCTGGATGCGCGGTGGGCGCAGTGGCTTCGATGCGCTGATCGACTTCGACCAGATCCTGCGTGATCCGGCCAAGCCAGAATTCCTGCCCGAAGCGATCACCCGCGATTTCCTGCACCCCAACGATGAAGGCTACCGGCGCATGGCCGATGGCGTGGACCTGGCCCTGCTGGGGTGCAAGGCACGATGAGCACGCAGCAGTTCCAGCTGGCCCACCACGCCAGCCCACGTTGGGCGGCGATGGCGCTGGGTGAAGTGATGCTGCGGTTCGATCCGGGCGAAGGCCGGGTACGCAACGCGCGCCAGTTCCAGGTGTGGGAAGGCGGCGGCGAGTACAACGTGGCACGCGGGTTGAGCAGCACCTTCGGCCATGCCACGGCGGTACTCACCGCATTGCCGCGCAACGAACTGGGCCTGCTGGCCCAGCAGCTGATCCAGGCCGGCGGCGTGGACAGCAGCCAGATCGTCTGGCGCGGGTACGACGGCATTGGCCGCAACACACGGATGGGACTGAACTTCACCGAGCGCGGCTTCGGCGTACGCGCGCCGCTGGGGGTGTCCGACCGTGCGTACTCGGCCGCCTCACAGCTGCAAGCCGACGAATACGACTGGGACACGCTGTTCGGCGTGCACGGGGTGCGCTGGCTGCACACCGGTGGCATCTTCGCGGCCTTGTCCGAGCACAGCGCGCAGACGGCCATCGCCGCCGTGCGCGCTGCGCGCCGGCATGGGGTGGCGGTGTCCTACGACCTCAACTACCGCGCCAGCCTGTGGAACAGCCACCCGGATCCGGATGCGGCACGGCATGCCAACTGCGCCATCGCCGCCGAGTGCGACCTGCTCGTGGGCGATGAGTACTCGTTCGCGGCCTGCCTGGGCATGGACCTGGCCGACCTGGGCAAGCGCGAGACGCCGATGGATGTCGGCCCGGCCGATGCGGCCGCGCTGCGGGCGATGGAGCGGTTCCCGAACCTGCAGGCGGTGGCCTTCACCCTGCGCGATGCCAGCAACGCCGCACGCAATGGCTGGGCCGGGGCGCTGCGCAACCGCGAGGCGCTGTTTGTCTCCGCCGCGCGCGAAGTGGACCTGCTGGACCGCGTGGGCGGCGGCGATGCATTCGTGGCCGGCGTGGTGCATTCCCTGCTGGAAGGCCTTGGCGAACAGGCGGCGGTGGAACTGGGCGCGGCGCACGGCGCATTGGCGATGTCCACGCCGGGCGATGCCGCGTGTACCAGCCGCGAGGAAGTGGAAGCGGTGGCGCGCGGCGATGGGGCGGCGGCGCGGCGCTAAGGACCGGATTACACGGGGATGTTGGAAAGACGTCCCAACAGGCGCAGCGCCGGATACTCGTCCCGCTTCCGGTAGGTTCGGCGGTAGTACGCGTTCCAGTAGCTGGTGGCCTGCTGGGATAGCCGCTGCATGTACACCGGATTCTCCCGCGCGAACGCGACGTACCGTGCGGGAAGGTGCTGAGAAAGCGCGCTGTCGATGCAGGTCACGATCTCAAGGACGTATTCACCCAGCAACTGAAGCACGAACGGCACCACCCATGGCTCGTCTGACGGCAGCAGGGACCGCATGCACTCCTCCCGCACATGGCCGTCGTTGTGGCGTGATCCCAGGCACAGCGCAACCCTGCCGGTCACCCCAGGAGCGCTGCAGGCATCGCGCAAGTCCTCGCGCGCGCAGTACAGGCGGTACGGAAACTGGATTGGCATGCCCTGTACCAACACCTGTACCTGATCCGGCGAGCGGGTTGCGCAGCCTCTCTCAAGCAGGCGCAAGGTATCGGCAAGTTCGTTCCGCAAAGTGGCGGGAAGGGTGAGCATGGAACCGAGCTTAGCTCAGCGCAGCAGTGAAAGCTCAGACAGCCCGGACCGCGCCGACCGGGTCAACGGGGCAGGCAATGCATCGGCAGTAAACCAGTCCAGCGCGAGGATCGCGTCTGGCTCCAGTGATGTAGCTTCGGCGTCATCCAGCGGGCGCGCAAGGTAGACCGACGCTACCCAATGCTGCCCCAGTTCCGGTTCGAAATGGTCCACTACACACAGCAGGCGCACTACCGTCACGTGCAGGCCCGTTTCCTCCCGCACTTCCCGAACCACAGTGTCTTCGACCTTCTCCATCCAGTCGACCTTGCCACCAGGCAGGCCCCAATGGCCCTGCTCGGGCTGGCGGCCGCGCTTGACCAGCAGCACCGCACCATCGGCACGCTGGATGACGGCACCGCAGCCTACGCGAGGCTGTTGCAATGGATTGGAGTCGGGCATGGGGTTCTCCGTAAGCTGATCCATTATCGCCTGCGGGCGCGCGACCACCAACGGTGGTCGCC
>NZ_JASCOP010000217.1:0-3236 GCF_029959395.1 Stenotrophomonas sp. PS02300 | reverse complement strand
TATCTCTCAAGCTCAGCTTGATGCAGTTGCCCGCCAACTGAACGAGCGGCCCCGCAAGACGTTAGGCTACGAAACACCCGTCGAGCGATACCGACGAACCGTTGCGTCGATCGGTTGAATCCAAGGCTGAAAGCGGACGTCTCAGCGCTAGAACAAGCAATCAGCCATGCTGCGGTCCGCTCTCGCTCCCAGGCATCCATCCATACGCCGTCAGGCTGGGGCCAGGCAAGGTCTTCAACACGCATGGATTCGATAAGCCGTCGCCTTGTTTGCTGCGCTCAAGCCCCATAAGATCGAGCTGAATCAACGGGAAGAGGCGCTGTCCGCTGCGCTTTTGACGAGACGTATAACTGGCCCCTGGGTCTCTGCTATGAGGTAGCTTGCTCCCATGAGCGATTCAAATGTGCAACTTGTTGAACAGGCGATTCCCCTCTGGCACGCCAACATGGCTTGGGCGAAGGCCCTTCTTGTCAGCGCCTTCAAATTTTCTGAGCCACAAGAGATCCTTCGAAAAGAGAACAGTCATCTCCGGCAGGTTCCCGGCACCTGCTGGTTCGTACAACCACACGGAATCGGTGTAGATATCTATAAGGCCCCGGGTGTTGGCGGGATAGACTTCGACTTTGACAAGGTTGATCCGGATGAGTGGCGGCTTGCTCGCTTCATTAAGGCCCAAGTCAATGATGGGCAACTGCCGTATGCCGCGTACCGCATCTTGTTGGACGACGAGCAAGCATTCAAATCCGCAGTCGCTAGCGCCCTGCATCGGGCCAGATAGCCCATTGAAGCCGACGCCGCTGCGCGGGGCGACCAAACTCAGGCGTTGTAAACGACGGTAAGGCGCTCGAGCGTGCCTGGATGTTTGCTGATACGCCGCAGGTTGTTTCGGTTCACGTCGTCGAGCATGGCTCGGCGCACCGTTACTCGCTCAGCTCTTTCATCTTGCCTTCCATGCTTCCAATTCGCCTCATCATCTCGTCATGCTCCGGCGTTCCCTCGCTGCTGTAGAAGGCTCCATCGGCCATTTTTCTGTAAAGGGTGTAGATGGTCATCCTGATTGCATCTTCCATTTGCCATCGTTTCCAGGCCGAAAATGTCCATCGCCTGGCCGCGGACGCGCGCATTCTCGCAACCGCCGATTCGCCAATATCCACGAACTCAATCTCACCGCATGCCTTGGTCCGTCGTGGTACCAGCAGTGCCGCATGCATGAACTGCACGAACTGCTCAAGCTCATCCGCAAGCTCCAACCACGGATCTAGACTTGCATTTCCCATCACGAAGCCTTCCATTGTGTCCGTTGGGCATTCCCTGCTACGGGGCCGCAGTTCGCCTGGCAGGTGCTTATCCTGGCGGGAAACTTACCGGCACGCGGGCCTTGCCGGCCACCGGCTTGCCGTCCTTCAGAAGCGGATTGAAGTGCCAACTGGACGCCGCTTCCATTGCAGCTGCGTCCAGCTCAGGAAATCCACTGGACTTCTCCAGTGCAACTGCCGTAACGGTGCCATCGGCGCTTAGGTCGACGATCAGAACTACGATGCGCGCATCGCGGTCTTCGGGACCACCGGGCGGGTAGGGTGGTGGCGGAGGAGGCGGAGGCGGCGGAGGTGCGGCAAATCCGCTGCCAGACATCGCCACCAGCAGGAGGCTCATCAGAAGGCGCTGCAACGTTGTGCGCGGGACCGAATTCCTGTTGGCATCCATGCGTAATGATCTCTGGGTAGGATCTAGGGCGATGGTACAGCGCTGGCCGCCAGCGCAGAAGTTCCACGCACCGGGCGGCGATGTCACGCATTCGGCAGCCTGCCCGCCCAGTGGGTCAGATCACCGCAACCTTGGCCTTGGCCAGCGCCTCGCGCACCATCCCGTCATTGGCCTCGGTCACCGGCCGCGTCAGCGCCCAAAGGAACTTCACCCGGAACCCGGCCTTCACCGCGTCCTGCGCACTCCACAGCACGCAGTAGTCGCGCGCCAGCCCGCACACATGCACCTCGCGGATGCCGCGTTCGTGCAGCCAGCCGGCCAGGCCGGTAGCCGGGCGGCTGCCGTCCGGACCATGGTTCTCGCGGAACGCGCTATAGGAATCCACGTCCCGGCGGGTGCCCTTGCGCAGGATCAGATCGGCGGGCGTCCAATCCACGCCCGGGTGCAGGGCCGCCCCATCGGTGCCCTGCACGCAATGATCCGGCCACAGCGTCTGCGGCTGCGCATGCAGCAGGATCGCCTCGAACGGCAGCTTGCCCGCGTGCTGGATGGCAAAGGACGCATGCTCTGCCGGGTGCCAGTCCTGGGTCGCCACCACCGTGCGGTACCGGCGCTCGGCCAGCAGGGCGGCAATCGGTGCCACCAGCGCATCGCCGTCTTCGCAGGCCAGCGCGCCACCGGGCATGAAGTCCGGCTGCAGGTCGATTACCAGCAGGGCGACATCGGCGGGCAGGGCGGTCATGGCAGGTCCAGCGCAACGGAGGGGGCAACCAGCGTGGCGGCCCCCTTGGCGTACGTCAATCGCCCTTGGGCGCGTCGCTGTCCTGGCCGTAATACAGCAGCCCGATCTTGATCCGCTCGCGCTGGTTCTCCCGGCGGTGGCGGTTGGCGTCGCGCAGCGAGTACACGCAGCCGCAGTACTCCTGCTGGTAGAACTGCTCGCGCTTGCTGATCTCCACCATGCGCGCCGCGCCGCCGCCCTTGCGCCAGTTGTAATCCCAGTACTGGATGCCGGGGTAGTGGGCTGCTGCGCGGTGGCCGCAGTCGTTGATCTGGTTCATGTCCTTCCAGCGCGAAATGCCCAGCGAACTGCTGATCACCGGAAAGCCATGCTCATGCGCATACAGCGCGGTGCGCACGAAGCGCATGTCGAAACACATCGTGCAGCGGATGCCGCGTTCGGGCTCGTTCTCCATGCCGCGCGCCCGCGCGAACCAGTTGTCGGTGTCGTAGTCGGCGTCGATGAAGGGCACGCCATGCTGTTCGGCGAAGCGGATGTTCTCCTGCTTGCGCAGCTCGTACTCGCGCGCGGGGTGGATATTGGGGTTGTAGAAGAAGATCGTGTAGTCGATCCCCGAGGCGGTAATGGCCTCCATCACCTCGCCCGAGCAGGGCGCGCAGCACGAGTGCAGCAGCAGCTTGTCGTGGCCGCCAGGCAGGGAAAGGGTGGGGCGAATGAAATCGGTCATGCGGACATCCATCGGCCCCCGCCCCCCGCCCCGCGGGGGGGGGGGGCCGGGGGGGCCGGAAGG
>NZ_JASCOP010000216.1:0-3389 GCF_029959395.1 Stenotrophomonas sp. PS02300 | reverse complement strand
CGGTCAACGCGACCGGCATCCGCCCATTTTTTTGTCACGACCAACGGTCGCGACCTACCGACGTGTTGACCAGGGTAGGTGCCGACCGTTGGTCGGCACGCTCCCTCAGACCACCGTCAACATCACATCGATGTTGCCGCGCGTGGCGTTCGAATACGGGCACACGATGTGCGCCTTCTGCACCAGCTCTTCCACCTGCTCGCGCGGCAGGCCCGGCACGCTGATCTGCAGCTCAACTTCAATCCCGAAGCCGGTCGGGATCTGCCCGATGCCGACGTTACCGGTGATGCTGGTCTCGGCCGGCAGCGCAACCTTCGCCTGCCCCGCCACGTACTTCAGCGCGCCCAGGAAGCAGGCCGAATAGCCGGCAGCAAACAGCTGCTCCGGGTTGGTGCCCGGGCCGCCGGCGCCGCCCAGCTCGCGCGGGGTGGACAGCTGCACGTCCAGCACGTTGTCCGACGAGGTGGCGTGGCCTTCGCGGCCGCCGGTGGCGGTGGCGTGTGCGGTGTAGAGAACCTTTTCAATCGACATGGGAGAGCTCCTGGCTGTGAATGGGGTGGGGCGGTTGGTGAGGTGTACTTTGCGCCTCCCGGGCAGACGTGTGGCAACATAAGGTCCAGAAAACTTGATCTGGAGTCCGAAATGGTCGACCGCCTGCAGTCCCTGCTCGGCCGCTTTGCGGTCAATGCCGAAGTCTTCCACGCCGGCGCCCTGTGCGGCATCAACGACCTGCCCGCCGACGGCGAGCGCGGCCAGCTGCACCTCATCCGCGAGGGCAACGTCCGGGTGGAGCACCCCGACGGCAGCCTGCTCGAGATCACCCAGCCCAGCGTGCTGGTCTACCCACGCCCACTGGCGCACCGCTTCGTGACCGACCCCGACACCGGCGCCGACTTCGCCTGCGCCCACCTGCAGTTCGAAGGCGGCGGCAGCAGCCCGGTCGCCGCCGCACTGCCGCCGGTGATCTGCCTGCCGCTGCAGGAGCTCTACGGCGGCCAACCGATCCTCTCGGTGCTGTTCGAAGAAGCCTTCGCCCAGCGCTGTGGCCGCCAGGCGCTGCTGGACCGCCTGTTCGAAGTGGTAATGATCCAGATCCTGCGCGCGCTGATGGAAAGCGGCCAGCTACGCGTCGGCCTGCTCGCCGGCATGGCCCACCCGCGCCTGCGCCACGCGCTGGTGGCGATGCACGAGGAACCCGCGCAGGAATGGACCCTCGAATCGCTCGCCCAGCGCGCCGGCATGTCGCGCAGCGCGTTCGCCGACAGCTTCCGCGACACCATCGGCAGCACTCCCGGCCACTACCTGCAGGGCTGGCGCACGCGCCTGGTGCAACAGGCGCTACGCAAGGGCCAGCCGCTCAAGCGCATCGCGGTGGATGTCGGCTACGGCAGTGAAGCGGCGCTGTCGCGCGCGTTCAAGTCGCAGACCGGGCAATCGCCGCGACAGTGGAAGCAGGAGCTTCGCGTCACTTGATGGCGGGCGCGCCACTCCCCTTGCGGAACGTGTAGCGCGTCATTTCCCAGCCATAGCCGTGCACGGCGGACGCCGCCTTCCATTGGAAGCCCCACGACTGCACCGTGCCATCGGGCAGGGTGTTCTCCACGGTGTACTCCTCTCCCGGCCGGCCTTCGTCTGGCAGGCGGCCGGACACAAGCTGGGCACCTTCGACGCGGACAGAGCCATCGCGACCCAGCGGCATGTGACCGGGGGCGTGAGCTGCCACCCAATCCATAAGTCGTCGCTTCTCGCCTCCTCCTGCCGATGAGCCTTGGTTGGCGGAAACGGTCGTTTCTGCGGGAGAGGCAGTGGCGTGACCGAGAATCGCAGTACTGGCAAGCGTCAGGCACAGCGCGACGTACGTAATTTTCTTCATGGCGTTCACTCCTATGGGTACGCGTCGGTTCGTCCAACGCGTGGCCGAGGAAGGTAGTCCGTGCCACCGCGAATGCCCAATGCAATGTTCTGATCGATTCCTGGGAATCCGTTGCAATCCTCTATCGAAGCCACGCCCGTCGCCATCACGGTCAGTCAAACCGTACCTCGGGCGTAGCCGCTCATGGCGGCACGTTCAGATGGTCCATTCCCGATCGGTGGTGAACATGATCGTCAGCCATCGGTCGGTCGATTCCTCACCCAACGCCTCACCGATCTCGTCGCGCAGCTGGTCCCATTCGACCAGTGGGCGCGGCGGATCGTTTGCCGGTACCACGAAGAACAGTTCGATCTGATCGCCACGCCCCACCTTGGCCACATAGCTGCGGTGTTCAATGAAGCCGTGCTTGGCGACGATGCCGCGTGCAACCTCGTCAACGTGCGCCTGCAGGTCAACCGGGGTGATGAGCAGGATGTCCGACAGCGCCTGCCGCACGGTGCCAAGTGGCGCGACCACGACGAAAAGGCACACCACCAGCAGAATGGCCGGATCAATGTAGGGCACCAGCCACGCCCAGTCCGTGCCACGCAGCAGCCAGCCGCCGACGAAGGCAACCAGATAGGCGGCCGACATGCTCGCGGCCACCACCCAGTTCTTTGCGTCCAATGCGATGAATTCGGAACCGATGGAGCGGTTGGCGCGGCGCACGAACAGCGCAAGACCGCTCTCGACGATGATGGAAATCACCGCGAAGACGATGGCGGGCCCCAATGCGATCTCGCGCCCACCAGACATCAATGCGTCCACCGCATTGACCGCTGCGTACAATGCAGCGCCGATCATCAGCGTGCCGCTGACCCCCAGTACGATGGGTTCCAGGTGCCAGAAGCCCATGGTGAAGCGCTGGTTCAGGCGGGACTGCAGCGCGTCCACGTTGGTGGACATGCTGATCAACCGCACCACCAGCAGCGACAGCCAAGTCATCACCACATCGATCAGGCCATAGATGCCGTCAAAAATGATCAGCGAGGAGTTGGCGAACAGGCCGAAGGCAACGGCAATTGCCGCAACGCCGAACGAACCTGCGATCGATAGGCGCAATACCCCTTGTTCGCTGGCGCTGTCGAAGCTGGATGGGCGCAAAAAGCTCATGGGGAATTCGGGAAAGTCCTAATGGGATCCGCGACCCCTTTGGAGTCGCAGGGGCCTCAGGCGCAAGAGTACCCGGCTTTCGCTACGCAGCCAAAGGAACGCCTCAAGCTTCAAGCCCCAACCTTAACTCATAGCTACGCAAAGGCTCAGCTTCAGGCGGATCTGCCAACCATCGCACCATCGATTGATTCCAGGTCGCATTCGACTAGCGAAGCTGAGCGAATGCCCGACGTATAGCTTGGATTCAACCGATCGACGCAACGGTTCGTCGGTATCGCTCGACGGGTGTTTCGTAGCCTAACGTCTTGCGGGGCCGCTCGTTCAGTTGGCGGGCAACTGCATCAAGCTGAGCTTGAGAGATATT
>NZ_JASCOP010000215.1:0-3421 GCF_029959395.1 Stenotrophomonas sp. PS02300 | reverse complement strand
CCGCACGCGGGTATTTTTTATTTTCGGGCGCCGGGCGCTTAGCGCGACCGGCTGATGGTGAAGGACCCATAGATCGGCGACTGGTCGTGCAGGTCGAACTCGCGGGTGCTGTGGTAGCGGGCGAGGGCGAACTTCCAGCGGTTGTACATCACCGCCAGGCCGTAACCGCCCTGGGCTACCCAGTTGCGCTTGTCCACGCTGTGGCTGTTGCGGAAGGTGTTGCCGTCCAGCGTGATGTCCCGGATCACCCAGGCCGCATCGGAGGTGGCGAACAGGTGGAACGACCACCCGGTGGGCTTGCCACCACGGGTAGGCGCGGTGTTCTCGCCGGCCGGGCGCAGCGGGGTGCTGCCGAAATCGTCCGGCAGCTTCCAGCCGAAGCGGACTTCCCCACCGGCGTTGAGGTGGGTGGCCAGGTTGCCGACCGCGCCGCCGTAGTGGCTGATCGCATCCCAGCCCCAGCCAGCCAGGTTGTCTTCGGCATCGCCCCAGCGGCGCATGCGCTCGTGGGTGAGCATGAACACCGGTTCGTTGTGCAGCTGGTTGTCCCAGCCCTGGAATTTCTCGTCGCCCAGCGCGTCATGCACGGCGTCCTGCACTTCCTTGCCCAGCGCCCACGGGCCGACTACGCCGAGCGCCAGCTGGGTGGTCTGCAGGCGGTCGCCGCGGCGGGCGTTGTAGCCGAAGCTGCCGATCAGCACGCCGGCATACGGCCGGTCGTCCTCGATCACGTCGCGGCGGGTGAAGTCCTTGGGGGTGTAGATCTGCTGGGCGAAGCTGAAGATCATGTTCTGCTGCTCGAACTCGCCGGGGGCCAGGCGTTCGAGATGGCGGTTGACCCAGCGGGCAAGCTTCGGCAGGCACGGATCGTCGGTGTAATCGACCAGGTTGGGCGAAACGAAGGTGATCTGCGCCCCGTTGGTGTAGCCCTGGTCCTGGTCGGCGCCGCCGAAGAGATCGTTGTCGACGCGGAAGTTGACCTGCGGCGGGTGCTCGCGCATGGCGTCGGGCCCGCATTGTTCGGCTGCCTGGACCGCAGGCGCGGCTGCTGCAAGAACACCGGCAAGTGCGGCCGGTAACGCGAATCGCTTCAGAAGCATAAGGTTCCCGCTGATGGTTTATTCATTTTTAAGCGGGAGCAGGGTATGCAGGGCGTGATGCAATGACCAGCGCCGCGCACGCACTGGTGCGTCTTGTTCGTGAAGGCCGATCTTCACGTACCGTTCGGCGCAGCTGTGCGCACGATCATGCAGGTCTTGGGTTCAGACGTTTCCGTCCCCATAATCGCGGTCATGGAAATCAAGTCTGACAATCCCGAACACGGCTTCCAGTTCCCCGGTCAATTCGAGCTCAGCGCCATGGGCTCGGCGAACATCGGTCTGGAGCACGAACTCCCGCAGCTGCTGCATGTGGCCGGCATCCAGGTACTCAAAGAGCGCATCACCTGGAAGACCTCGTCCAACGGCAAATACGTGTCCGTGAAGCTGGTCTTCATGGCCGAAAGCCGTGAGCAGCTGGACCTCGCCCACACGGCGCTGCGCGGCCACCCGGAAGTGAAGTGGACGCTGTAACCAGCTGCGACTCCAGCGCTGCACCGGGCCAGCGCCCGGCGCAGCCGGCGATCGTGCGCGACCTGGGCCGCCAGCCCTATGCGCCGGTCTGGCATGCAATGCAGCGTTTCACCGATGCGCGTACCGACGACACCCCGGACGAACTGTGGGTGGTCGAGCACGACCCGGTGTTCACCCTGGGCCAGGCCGGCAAGGACGAACACGTGCTGGCCCCGGGCGATATCCCGGTGCTGCACGTGGACCGCGGCGGCCAGGTGACCTACCACGGGCCGGGCCAGATCGTGGTCTATCCGCTGCTGCAGCTGCGCCGGCTGGGGATCGGGGTGCGCGATTACGTGTGCCGGATCGAGCAGGCGATCATCGATACGCTGGACGAATGGAATATCGGGGCTGAACGGCTGGACGGCGCGCCGGGGGTGTACGTGGGCGGGGCCAAGGTGGCCGCGCTGGGCATCCGGGTCCGCCGCGGCTGCACCTTCCACGGCCTGGCCTTCAACGTGGCGATGGACCTGGAGCCGTTCCACCGCATCAATCCCTGCGGCTACCAAGGGCTGCAGGTCACCTCGATGGTAGACTTGGGGGGACCGTCCGGCATGGCGGCCGTCAAGCCGGTACTGCTGGGCCATCTGGCCCGCCAGTTCGGGTTGGACCTCCAGCCTGCCACGGACCTGCCCGATCTGACTGACGCGGCCTGAGCGCCGCCGACCAAGGCCATGACTGAAACCACCGCTCGCATCATTCCCCTGCAGGTCGTGCAGGGCGACACGCCGTCCGCCGCGCCGTTGCAGGCCGGGGTCAAACAGCTGGGCGGTGACAAGATCGGCCGCTCGCCGGTGCAGTTCGCCGACGCGCCGGTGCTGCGCAAGCCGTCGTGGATCCGGGTCCGGATCCCGTCGGGCAACGCGGTGCAGACGCTGAAGGCCAAGCTGCGCGAGAACCGCCTGGTGACGGTCTGCGAGGAAGCCAGCTGCCCCAACATCCACGAGTGCTTCAGCCACGGCACGGCAACGTTCATGATCCTGGGCGAGGTCTGCACGCGGCGCTGCTCGTTCTGCGACGTGGCCCACGGCCGGCCGAAGCCGCCGGATGCGGGCGAGCCGGCCAGCCTGGCGCAGACCGTGGCGGACATGGGCCTGAAGTACGTGGTGGTGACCAGCGTGGACCGCGACGACCTGCGCGACGGCGGTGCCCAGCACTTCGCCGACTGCATCGGGGCGATCCGGGCCAAGTCGCCGAACACGCGCATCGAAGTGCTCACGCCGGACTTCCGCGGCAAGGGCCGCATGGAGCGGGCGCTGGACATCCTGGCGACCAACCCGCCGGATGTGTTCAACCACAACATCGAAACCGTGCCGGACCTGTACCGAAACGTACGCCCGGGTGCGGATTACCAGTGGTCGCTCACGCTGCTGAAGAACTTCAAGGCACAGCACCCGTCGATCGCAACCAAGTCCGGCATCATGCTGGGCCTGGGCGAGGAGATGGACCAGGTGCGGGCGACGATGCGCGACCTGCGCGCGCACGACGTGGACATGATCACCATCGGCCAGTACCTGCAGCCGACGGCGCACCACCACCCGGTGCTGCGTTACTGGACGCCCGAGGAATACAAGGAACTGGAGGTCTACGGCTACGAGCTGGGCTTCAGCCACGTGGCCTCCGGCCCGATGGTGCGTTCTTCGTACCACGCTGACGTGCAGGCCAAGGGCGCTGGCGTCGCCTGAGTTCCCGTCAGAAGCGGCTGCCGGTGAATCGAGCGCCGGGGCGCCATACCCTTTCCGGCGAATGTCCCCCGGCGTCGGCCATAGGCCGACACCTCCTCCTTTACTTCGCCTCCAAGGGTATGGCGC
>NZ_JASCOP010000214.1:0-3726 GCF_029959395.1 Stenotrophomonas sp. PS02300 | reverse complement strand
GTGTGGGGGTACGGGGGGCGCCGTGAACCCATCCTTGGGGGCTCTTACCAAACATCCATGTTTGGTAAAGCCCCCGTACCCCCACACCCGCCGGCCCCTCCACGGTGTGTCGGCGGCCATGAGAGACGCAGCAATAGGGCGTAGAGCCATGCCATGCGTGGCTGCCTCTTCCGGCCGCGCAAGCAATCCATCGGGGAGGCAGGCGGGTAGCCCCTGTAGGGACTGTCAAAAACATGGATGTTTTTGCCAAGCCCCCAGGGATGGGTTCACGGCGTGTCCCGGAAGGGGCTGCCCGACTGCCTCCCGGCTCGCAGCAATCGAAACGCTGCTCTGCTTTCGATCTGATGAAGCACAAAAACAAAAAGCCCCGACCGAAGTCAGGGCTTTTTGTTTTGTAACTGGCGTCCCCACGGGGATTCGAACCCCGGTCGCCACCGTGAAAGGGTGATGTCCTAGGCCTCTAGACGATGGGGACGCACTTGAACCTTGAATTGTGTTCACTACCTTCCGATCGGCCTAATGATCGGAGTGGTGGAGCCAGGCGGGATCGAACCGCCGACCTCCTGCATGCCATGCAGGCGCTCTCCCAGCTGAGCTATGGCCCCACGTCGTGAGGAGCGAGATCATAGCGATGCTGTTTTGGAATGGCAAGAAAAAAGTGTCATGACGTGGGCAATCGTTGATGGCGAAGACGCAGCGCGTTGCTGATCACCGACACCGAACTAAGGCTCATCGCCACTGCCGCCAGCATCGGCGACATCGTGATGCCCAGCGGATACAGCACACCGGCCGCCACCGGAATGCCCAGGCCGTTGTAGAGGAACGCAAAGCCCAGGTTCTGCCGCATGTTGCGCACGCTCGCGGAAGACAGCTGGCGTGCGCGCAGGATGCCGCGCAGGTCGCCCTTGACCAGCGTCACCTGCGCGCTGGACATCGCCACGTCCGTGCCATTGCCCATCGCGATGCCGACGTTGGCGCTCGCCAGGGCGGGTGCATCGTTGATGCCGTCGCCGGCCATCGCCACCGTGCGGCCCTGCGCCTGCAGCGTGCGGATCAGTTCGGCCTTGTCCGCAGGGCGCATTTCACCGTGTACCTCGTCCAGGCCCAGCTCGCGCGCTACCGCTTCAGCCGTGGCCGTGCCGTCGCCGGTAGCCATCACGATGCGCAACCCATCGCGGCGCAGCTGTGCGATGGCTTCGGCGGTGGAGGCCTTGATCGGATCGGCCACGGCGATCAGCCCGGCCAGCGCGCCGTCGACAGCCAGGAACATCACGCTGGCTGCCGCCTGGCGCAGCCGTTCGGCATCGGCGTGCAGGGGCTGCAGGGAGATGCCGTGGTCGCCCATCAATGCCGCGTTGCCGAGCAGCAGTGCCTTGCCTTCAACGGTGCCACGCACGCCCAGGCCGGTGAGCGAATCGAAGTCCTCCACCGATGCGAGCGCACGCCCACGGCTGCGCGCCTCGCTGACAATCGCTGCCGCCAGCGGGTGTTCGCTGCCCTGGTCCAGGCTGGCCGCCCAGTGCAGCACGTCGTTGGCGTCGAATCCGGGCACCGCCTGCACGTCGCGGAACGCGGGGCGGCCTTCGGTCAGCGTGCCGGTCTTGTCCACCACCAGCGTATCCACGCCACGCAGCGCTTCGATCGCCTCGGCGTCGCGGAACAGCACGCCGTGCTGCGCCGCGCGGCCCGTGGCGACCATGATGGTCATCGGCGTGGCCAGGCCCAGGGCGCAGGGGCAGGCGATGATGAGTACCGCCACCGCACTGAGCACCGCGTGCGTCCACGACGGCTCGGGTCCGAACAGGCCCCAGCCGAAGAAGGTCAGCACCGCCACGCCCAGCACGGCGAGCACGAACCAGTAGGCGACCTTGTCGGCCATCCGCTGCATCGGGGCACGCGAACGCTGCGCCTGCGCCACCAACTGCACGATCTGCGCCAGCATGCTGTCCTCGCCCAGCCGTTCGGCGCGGATCACCAGGCTGCCGGTGCCGTTGAGGGTGGCGCCGATGACGGTGTCGCCCACGGTCTTGGCCACCGGTACCGCTTCGCCGGTCAGCATCGATTCGTCCACGGTGGAGCGACCTTCCAGCACGCTGCCATCCACCGGCACCGTTTCACCGGGGCGCACCCGCAGGCGGTCGCCGGGCTGCAGGGCGGTGATGTCCACGTCTTCCTCGCGGCCGTCGTCACGCAGCACCCGCGCGGTTTTCGGGGCCAGCCCCAGCAGTGCCTTGATCGCCGCCGAGGTCTGGGCACGGGCGCGCAGTTCCATCAGCTGGCCGAGCAGGGTGAGCGAGATGATCACCGCCGCCGCTTCGAAATACACGCCGACGTGGCCGTGCTGCTGGAACGATGGCGGGAACAGGCCGGGCGCGAGCGTCGCCACCACGCTGTAGCCGTACGCGGCCAGCACGCCGGTGCCGATCAGGGTCCACATGTTCGGGCTGCGGTTGCGGATGGACTGCGCCCAGCGCTGCACGAACGGCCAGCCCGCCCACAACACCACCGGCGTGGCCAGCACCAGCTCGATCCACACCCGCACGCCCGGCGGCACGCCGTGCAGCAGCGGGGTCATGGCCAGCATCGCCAGCGCCATGGTGGCGATGCTCAGCGGCAGGCTCCACCAGAAGCGCCGGCGGAAGTCGGTCAGTTCGGGATTCTCGCCCTCGTCCAGGCTGGGCATCATCGGCTCCAGCGCCATGCCGCAGATGGGGCAGGTGCCGGGGCCTTCCTGCACGATCTCCGGATCCATCGGGCAGGTGTAGAGCGTGCCGGCCGGTACCGGTTCGGCGATGTGCGAGGCCGGATCCAGGTAGCGCTGCGGCTCGGCGATGAACTTCCGCCGGCAGCCGTCGCTGCAGAAGTGGTAGTCGCTGCCGGCATGCCGGGCATGGTGGGCGGTGGTGGCCGGGTTGACGTCCATGCCGCAGACCACGTCCTTGACCGTGTTGCCCGCCGTGGCGCCCGCGCTACCGCCGTGCGCGGCGCAGCAGCTGCCTTTCGATGTGGTCATTGGCGTGGCTCCGTCAGTGCGCCCAGGATCGGGCACTGTTCCAGGCCGCCGTGGCCAGGGCAGGCGTCCACCAGCTGTTCCAGCGCGGCATGCATGCGCTGCAGCTCCGCAACGCGCTGCTCGATGTCCTGCAGCTTGAGCACCGCCGCCTCGCGGACCTGGGCCATGTCCTGGCCGCGCTGGTCGCTCAGGGCGAGCAGCTCGCCGATTTCTTCCAGGGTGAAGCCCAGCGCCTTGGCGCGGCGGATGAAGCGCAGGCGGGTCAGGTCGGTGTCGTTGAAGACCCGGTAGCCGCCGGCACTGCGCTGGGCAGTGGGCAGCAGATGCTGGCGCTCGTAGTAGCGCACGGTGTCGATGGGCACGCCGGCCTGGCGTGCAAGTTGTCCAATGTTCACGGCGACCTCTCTGGGGAGCAGGGGCCCAGTGTGAACCCTGGAGTCTGGTCAAGAGTCAAGGGTTTGCCGCAAAGCGGTTGCGTGTCGTTACCGGGCCGGATTTGCAACTTGTTTCATAGCTGCCGTGGGAGGCGCTCCGTACGCTCCATTGGAATCGCCGTCAGGCCTTGATCCAGCAGGGTTTGGCGGTCTCAGCAGCCGTTCCAGGAGCGCCGCCATGGATGCACTTCCCCCCTCTTCATCGCCATCCCCCAAACCCACGTCACCGACCCTGATGGAAGTGGCCGTGCTCGAATACCCCGGCAGCCTGCGTGCTGC
>NZ_JASCOP010000213.1:0-3787 GCF_029959395.1 Stenotrophomonas sp. PS02300 | reverse complement strand
TCGCCCGACCAACGGTCGGGCGCTACCGCCGCACGAGCCGGCCCACCATCGGCTGGCCCGGCCGCCGGTAGGTACCCACCGTTGGTGGGTACGCTTTTACGGCAGCGGGGGCAGCAACCCCGCGCCCAGCCGGTTCCAGGCATTGATCACCGCGATGCCCATGCTCAGGTCGCTGATGCCCTTTTCATCGAAATGCGGTGAAAGCGCCTCGAACGCGGCATCGGACGGTGCCGCCGTGCTCAGCCGGGTCAGTGCCTCGGCCCAGCCCAGCGCAGCCTTCTCACGGTCATCGAAAAAGCGGCTTTCATGCTAGGCGGGCAGCGTGTCGAGCTTGCGCGGCTCGATCCCGCCCTTGCGCAGCGCGGTGCCGTGCATGTCCATGCAGTAGCCGCAGCCATTGATCTGGGACACGCGCAGGAACACCAGTTCCATCAGCGTGGGGTCGATCGAGCTGTCATGCACGGCCTTGCTGGTGGCCAGCAGGCCCTTGAAGGCGTCGGCGGCCAGGCGGGTATAGGGAACACGGGGGGAAGCGGACATGGGTGTCTCCATCGGGCGGGTTTCAGGGCTTCTTCATCCTATAAGACGGGGCAGGGTCGCCTGCTGTGACAGGGCCCGGCGCAGTTGTCGGGAGTGATTCCCACCACCGCCGGGCCGGGGCGCTAAAATGGTGGGCTTACCCCCGCCAGCCCCGAGCAAGCGAGCATTACGTGACATCGATCAAGCAGGAAGACCTCATCCAGTCCATCGCCGACGCGCTGCAGTACATCTCGTACTACCACCCGGTCGACTACATCAAGAGCCTCACCGCCGCCTACGAGCGCGAAGAGTCGCCGGCCGCGAAGGAAGCGATGGCCCAGATCCTGATCAATTCGCGCATGTGCGCCGAAGGCCACCGGCCGATCTGCCAGGACACCGGCATCGTCACCGTGTTCCTGGAAATCGGCATGAACGTGCGCTGGGACGACGCCACCATGGGCGTGGAAGACATGGCCAACGAAGGCGTGCGCCGGGCCTACAACCACCCGGACAACAAGCTGCGCGCCTCGGTGCTGGCCGACCCGGCCGGCAAGCGCGTCAATACCAAGGACAACACCCCGGGCGTGGTCAACGTCAAGGTGGTGCCGGGCGATACCGTCGAGGTGATCGTGGCGGCCAAGGGCGGCGGTTCGGAAGCCAAGAGCAAGTTCGCCATGCTCAACCCGTCCGATTCGATCGTCGACTGGGTGCTCAAGACCGTGCCGACCATGGGCGCCGGCTGGTGCCCGCCGGGCATGCTTGGCATCGGTATCGGTGGCACCGCTGAGAAGGCGATGCTGCTGGCCAAGGAATCGCTGATGGAGCCGATCGACATCAACGAACTCAAGGCCCGTGGCGCCTCCAACCGCGCCGAAGAACTGCGCCTGGAGCTGTACGACAAGGTCAACGCACTGGGCATCGGCGCGCAGGGCCTGGGCGGCCTGACCACGGTGCTGGACATCAAGGTCAAGGACTTCCCGACCCACGCGGCCAACCTGCCGGTGGCGATGATCCCCAACTGCGCCGCCACCCGCCACGCCCACTTCACCCTGGACGGCAGCGGCCCGGTGATGCTGGACCCGCCGTCGCTGGAAGACTGGCCGCAGATCACCTACGACGCCTCCAAGGGCACCCGCGTCGACCTCGACACGATCACCCCGGAAGACGTGGCCAGCTGGAAGCCGGGCCAGACCCTGCTGCTCAACGGCAAGCTGCTCACCGGCCGCGATGCCGCGCACAAGCGCATGGTGGACATGCTCAACAAGGGCGAGCCGCTGCCGGTCGACCTCAAGGGGCGTTTCATCTATTACGTCGGCCCGGTCGATCCGGTGCGCGACGAAGTGGTGGGCCCGGCCGGTCCGACCACCGCCACCCGCATGGACAAGTTCACCCGCCAGGTGCTGGAACAGACCGGCCTGCTGGGCATGGTCGGCAAGGCCGAGCGCGGCCCGGCCGCGATCGAGGCGATCCGCGACAACAAGTCGGCCTACCTGATGGCGGTGGGCGGTTCTGCCTACCTGGTCTCCAAGGCGATCAAGGCGGCCAAGGTGGTTGGCTTCGCCGACCTGGGCATGGAAGCGATCTACGAGTTCACCGTGCAGGACATGCCGGTGACCGTGGCGGTGGATTCCACCGGCGAATCGGTGCACATCACCGGCCCGCGCGAGTGGCAGGCGAAGATCGGAAAGATCCCGGTGGTCGTGGCCTGAGGCTCGACGTGGTAGGTACCGACCGTTGGTCGGTACCGCCTCAGCGCAGCACCAGCATCCGCAAGGCCAGCCCGCCCAGCACCGTGCCCATCAGCATGCGCTGCGCCACCTGCCAGCGCGGACGGCGTGCCAGGAACGCGGCGATGCTGCCTGCGGCCAGTACGATCAGGCCGTTGATGCTGATGCTGGTGGCGATCTGCAGCGATCCCAGCAGCAACGATTGGGTCATCACGCTGCCGTGGTCGTGCGGCTGGATGAACTGCGGCAGCAGGGAGAGGTACAGCACCGCGATCTTCGGATTGAGCAGGGCGGTGAACAGGCCCATCGAAAACAGGCGGCGCGGACTGTCCTGCGCAAGCTCGCGCAGCTCGAACGGCGAGCGGCCGCCAGGGCGCAGCGCCTGCCAGGCCAGGTACAGCAGGTACAGCGCCCCGCCAACGCGCAGCGCGTCGTAGGCCAGCGGCACCGCCATGAACAGCGCGGTGATGCCCAGCACCGCGCACAGCAGGTAGACCATCAACCCGACGGCGATGCCGCCCAGTGACACCAGGCCCGCCGCGCGGCCCTGGCAGATCGAGCGTGATACCAGGTAGATCATGTTCGGCCCCGGGGTGAGCACCATGCCCAGCGCGATCAGGCTGAAGGCCAGCAGGTGGGAAGGATCGGGCATGTCGGCACGGCGTGGGGTGGCGGAAGATGCGCAGCATGCTAGGCCGCCGCCGAGCCGCCCGACAGCCACAGCCGCGCGGCAATGCGGCGGCCATCTGTATCCATTGCCGGAGGCAGCGTCGCGCGCATAATCAGGGTCTTCCCACCCGCAGGTTCCGCGCATGGCCACCACGTTGTATGGATCCTCCAGCACCGCCTCGCTGGTGGTGCATTGGCTGCTGATCGAACTGGGCATCGAGCACAAGCTGGTGCTGCTCGATTTCGATACCCGCGAGCAGAAGTCGGCCGATTACCTGGCGCTCAATCCGGCCGGGCGCGTGCCCACGCTGGTGATGGGCAGCCAGGTGCTGACCGAGGCGGCGGCGATCGCGCTGCACCTGGCCGACCTGCATCCGCAGGCCGGGTTGCTGCCGGCGTCGGGCACGCCCGAGCGCGCGCAGGCCTACCGCTGGATGTTCTGGTGTGCCAACACGCTGCAGCCGGCCTACCGGGCCTGGTTCTATGCCGATGAAGTGGCCGGTGCGGACAGCGTGGACGCGGTACGCGAGGGTGCGCGCCAGCAGCTGGAAGCGGGCTGGGCTCGGTTCGCCGAGCACCTGCAGCAGGCGGGGCCCTACGTGCTGGGCGAGCGCATCAGCGTGGTCGATTTCATGCTGGTGATGCTGATGCGCTGGTCACGCAACATGCCCCGGCCCAGTGATACGTGGCCGGAGTTGAAGGCCTACGCCGAGCGGCTGAAATCACGCCCGGCGTTCGTTGAGGTCTACCGCCGCGAAGGCATCACCGACTGGCGGTAACACCGCGCAGCCACGCAGGGCGTGGCTCTACGCGGGTCGATCAGCAAGCAAACCCACGCGGGTCGGGTAACGTGCGTAGAGCCACGCCCTGCG
>NZ_JASCOP010000212.1:0-3855 GCF_029959395.1 Stenotrophomonas sp. PS02300 | reverse complement strand
CGCCGGTATCGATCGCGATACCGCGCACGGGGCGGTGACCCCGCCGATCGTGTTGTCGTCGAACTTCAGCTTCGATGGCTTCGGCAACAAGCGCCAGTACGACTACACCCGCAGCGGCAACCCCACCCGCGACCTGCTGGGCGAGGCGCTGGCCGAACTCGAAGGCGGTGCGGGCGGCGTGATTACCTCCACCGGCATGGGCGCGATCAACCTGGTGCTCAACGCGCTGCTGGAACCGGGCGATACCCTGGTGGTGCCGCACGACGCATACGGCGGCAGCTGGCGCCTGTTCAACGCCTTGGCCAAGAAGGGCCACTTCCAGCTGGTCACCGCCGACCTGACCGATCCGCGCTCGCTGGCCGATGCGCTGGCGCAGTCGCCGACGCTGGTGTTGATCGAAACTCCGTCCAACCCGCTGCTGCGCATCACCGACCTGCGCTTCGTCATCGATGCCGCGCACCGCGCCGGTGCGAAGGTGGTGGTCGACAATACTTTCCTGTCGCCGGCGCTGCAGCAGCCGATCGCCTTCGGTGCCGACGTGGTGCTGCATTCGACCACCAAGTACATCAACGGCCACAGCGATGTGGTCGGTGGCGCGGTGGTCGCGCGCGACCCGGCCCTGCACGAACAGCTCGTGTGGTGGGCCAACGCGCTGGGCCTGACCGGTTCGCCGTTCGATGCCTTCCTGACCCTGCGCGGGTTGCGCACGCTCGGTGCGCGGTTGCGCGTGCACCAGGAAAACACCGCCGACATCGTGAAGCTGCTGGCCGCCAGCGATGCAGTGGCCAACGTCTACTACCCCGGGCTGGCCTCGCACCCGGGCCACGCCATCGCCGCGCGCCAGCAGAGTGGCTTCGGCGCGATGCTGTCCTTCGAGCTGGCCTCGTGCCCCGGCGATGACCCGCACGCGGCGGTGCGCGCCTTCGTCGATGGCCTGCGCTGCTTCACCCTGGCCGAATCGCTGGGCGGGGTGGAGAGCCTGGTCGCGCACCCGGCCACCATGACCCATGCGGCGATGACCGCCGAGGCCCGCGCCCATGCGGGGATCAGCGAAGGGTTGCTGCGCCTGTCGGTGGGTATCGAAGCTGCGGAAGACCTCGTCGCGGACCTGCAGGCAGGCCTGGAACGCGCGCAGGCGGTGATCGACCGCCAGGCGCAGCTGGCCCGCCGCAAACAGGTGGATGCATGAGCGCGGTGCTGCCGTTCGCGCGACCGACGCCGCGCCGGTTGGCGCTGCTGGGCACCGGTACCGTGGGTACCGCCTTCGTGCAGCGCTACCAGAGTCTGCAGTCGCGGGGTATCGAACTTCCCCACTTCTCGTGGCTGGCCAATTCGCGCACGGCACGCGCCTGCGAACAGCAGCCGGCGCAGGCCCTGGAGAGCGCCAACGATGCCGCGCGCACGGTGCCGGCGCTGCAACCCTGGGCCGAGGCCGAAGGGCTGCAGCGCGGTGACGTGGTGGTGGACGCCACCGCCAGCGACGATGTGGCCAACTGGCATGAGCAGTGGCTGGCGCGCGGCGTGCACGTGGTCACCGCCAACAAGCTGGGGCAGGGCGCGCAGCTGGCGCGTGCACAGGCCATCGCCGGCAGCGGGTTGGACGGTGGTGCGCGTTACGGTGACAGCGCCACGGTGGGTGCAGGGCTGCCGCTGTTGAGCAGCCTGCGCGGGCTGGTGGCCGGCGGCGATCGCATCCACCGGGTGGAAGGCGTGCTGTCGGGGTCGTTGGCGTGGCTGTTCCATCACTACGACGGCCAGCGTCCGTTCTCGGCATGGGTGCGCGAGGCAGCTGGCGCCGGGTACACCGAGCCGGATCCGCGGGTGGACCTGTCCGGTGAGGACGTGCGCCGCAAACTCCTGATTCTTGCCCGCGCCAGCGGCATCGCGCTGCGTGCCGAACAGGTGGCCGTGTCTTCGCTGGTGCCGGACGCACTGGCCGCGCTGTCGACCGCCGAGGCGATCGAACAGCTGGCACTGCTGGATGCACCGCTGCAGCAGCACTGGCAGCAGGCGCGCGCGCAGGGCGGCTGCCTGCGCTTCATCGGTGGATTCGACCACGACGGTGCCAGTGTCGGCCTGCGCATCGTGCCATTGGACCACCCGCTGGCTGGCGGCGCGCAGACCGACAACCGCGTGGCGATCCATAGTGACCGCTACAGCGCCCAACCCCTGTTGATCCAGGGCCCGGGCGCCGGTGCGGAGATCACCGCCGCAGCATTGCTGGACGACGTGTTGTCGATTACTCGCCCTTCAACGCCTTCAACAACGCCGCGTTGAACCGCTCCGGGTCCTGCACCTGCGGCGAATGCCCCAGGTCGTCGAAGCTCACCAGCGTCGCCCCTGGAATCGCGGCGGCAGCCGCCTTGCCCAGCGCCGGGTAATCGCCCAGCGTGGCTTTCAGCGCGGGTGATGCCAGGTCACGCCCGATCGCGGTACGGTCCTTCTGGCCGATGAACAACGTGGTGGGAACCCGCACGTTGGGCAGTTCGTACACCACCGGCTGGTTGAACACCATGTCCGAGGTCAGCGCCTGGCTCCAGGCCACGGCCTGCTTGCCGGGGCCGGCGTACATGCCGGCCTGCATCCGCGCCCAGTGTTCGTACTCGGGCGTCCACTGGCCGCTGTAGTAGACGTCAAGCTGGTACTTCTTGATGCTGTCGAAACTGGTCTTCAGTTCGTTGGCATACCACGCATCCACGCTGCGCCACGGCACGCCCTTGGCCTTCCAGTCTTCCAGCCCGATCGGATTGACCAGTGCCAGCTGGCGCAGCTGCTGCGGGTACATCAACGCGAACCGCGTAGCCAGCATGCCGCCCATCGAATGGCCGACCAGGTCGACCTTGGTGGTGTCCAGCTTGAGGTGGGCCAGCAGCGCTTCGGTATTGGCGGCCAGCTGCCCAAACGAGTACTGGTAGCGCAACGGCTTGCTGGATTTGCAGAAGCCGACCTGGTCCGGGGCGATCACCCGGTAGCCGGCCGCGCTCAACGCCTTGATCGTGTCGCGCCAGGTGCCCGCACAGAAGTTCTTGCCATGCAGCAGCACCACGGTGCCGGCCATCGGCACCCCTTCCGGCGCAACGTCAAGGTAGGCCATTTCCAGCGGCTGGCGCTGCGAATCGAAGCTGAAGGTCTTGACCGGCCAGCCGTAGTCGAAGGCCTGCAGGCGCGCATCATAGGTATCGGCGGCGAACGAGGTCAGGGGCAGGCAGGCAAGCAGGGCGGCGGCCAGGGTGCGCATGGCGGTCTCCAGTGGGGGAGCCCCGAGGATAACCGCCCGCGCGGCCGATCAGCACTCGATGACGTTTACCGCCAAGCCGCCGCGGCTGGTTTCCTTGTACTTGTCCTGCATGTCGCGGCCGGTATCGCGCATGGTCTTGATGACCTTGTCCAGCGATACCTTGTGCTTGCCGTCGCCACGCATCGCCATGCGCGAGGCGTTGATCGCCTTCACCGCGCCCATCGCGTTGCGCTCGATGCAGGGAATCTGTACCAGCCCGCCGATCGGGTCGCAGGTCAGGCCCAGGTTGTGTTCCATGCCGATCTCGGCGGCGTTCTCGATCTGGCTGGGGTTGCCGCCCAATGCCGCGACCAGGCCACCGGCGGCCATCGAACAGGCCACGCCCACTTCGCCCTGGCAGCCGACTTCGGCACCGGAAATCGAGGCGTTTTCCTTGTACAGGATGCCGATGGCGGCCGAGGTCAGCAGGAAATCGAACACGCGCTGTTCGTTGGCGCCGGGGCAGAAACGGTCGAAGTAATGCAGCACGGCCGGCAGCACGCCGGCCGCGCCATTGGTCGGCGCGGTCCCCACGCGGCCGCCGGCGGCGTTCTCTTCGTTGACCGCCAGCGCGGACA
>NZ_JASCOP010000211.1:0-3884 GCF_029959395.1 Stenotrophomonas sp. PS02300 | reverse complement strand
CCTGCGAGGCGTGCCAGTAAAAGGCGTGCCGGCCCGCCGGGCCGGCACCCGCCGGATGCACCGACCAACGGTCGGTGCCTACCCCGGAATGCCGGTTCTGCCGGGAAAATCAAACATTCGTTAGGTACCGACCGTTGGTCGGTACCTCCAAGAAGGACGAAACACCATGGCCGACAAGCCCCGTCAAATGCTGCTCGATCCCGGTTTTGAACTGACCCTGCGCCCCATGCGCTACCCCCAGTTCTATGACATGTATCGCAACGCGATCAAGAACACCTGGACCGTGGAAGAAATCAACTTCCAGATCGACATCAGCGACCTGCACGGCAAGATGTCGCCCGGCGAACGCCACCTGATCCACCGCCTGGTTGCGTTCTTCGCCACCGGCGATTCGATCGTGTCCAACAACCTGGTGCTGAACCTGTACCAGCACTTGAACGCGCCCGAAGCGCGCATGTACCTCTCGCGCCAGCTGTACGAAGAAGCGCTGCACGTGCAGTTCTACCTGACCCTGCTCGACAACTACCTGCCGGACCCGGATGAGCGCGCCAAGGCGTTCGACGCGGTGGAGAACATCGACTCGATCAAGCAGAAGGCCGACTTCTGCTTCAAGTGGATCGACTCCATCCAGAACCTCAAGCGCATCGAAACCCGTGCCGAGCGCCGCCAGTTCCTGCTCAACCAGATCTGCTTCGCCGCATGCATTGAAGGCCTGTTCTTCTTCGCTGCCTTCGCCTACGTGTACTACTTCCGTTCGCGCGGCCTGCTCAACGGCCTGGCTTCGGGCACCAACTGGGTGTTCCGCGACGAGAGCGCGCACATGGAGTTCGCGTTCGAATGCGTGGATGTCATCCGCGAGGAAGAGCCGGACCTGTTCGACGATGAGATGAAGCAGCAGGTCTATGACATGCTGGCCGAAGCCATCGAATGCGAAGTGAAGTTCGCCGAAGACGTGCTGTCTGGCGGCGTGGCGGGCATTTCCACCCGCGACATGCGCCACTACCTGCAGCACTGCGCCGACAACCATTTCCATCGCCTCGGCATGGAAAAGAAGTACAACGTGCGCAACCCGCTGAGCTTCATGGAACTGCAGGACGTGCAGGAGCTGACCAACTTCTTCGAACGTCGCTCCTCGGCCTACCAGGTTGGCGTGAAGGGCGAAGTGTCCTTCGACATGTCGTTCTGATCCAAGCGCTCCACGCGTACCCAGAAAGCCCCGGCACTGCCGGGGCTTTTTGTTTGCGGGCGCTGCCGTATCATCCTCGTCGACCCCACCGCACGGCCCACCGCCATGACCGCCACCCCTGACGTCGTCCCGCCCACTGAAGTGCGCATGGCCGAAATCGTCTTCCCCAACCACACCAACCACATGGGCACCCTGTTCGGTGGCCAGGCATTGGCGTGGATGGACAAGGCCGCGTTCCTGGCCGCCGCACGCTACTCGCGCCGCACCGTGGTCACCGCCCGCTCCGACCAGGTGGACTTCAAGCTGCCCATCAGCATCGGCCAGATGGTGGAAACCGTGGGCCGCATCGTCGAAGTGGGCCGCAGCTCGATGAAGGTGGAAGTGGAGCTCATCGCCGAAGACCTGCACACCGGCGAGCGCAAGCTGTGCACCCGTGGCCACTTCGTGATGATCGCCCTGGACGAGGACCACAAGCCCACCGCCGTGCCGGCGCTGCCGGCCGATATCGCCGGACCCTGAACGGGCAGGGCGATTGCGAACCCTCCAATCGCCCCCATCTAGCTGGCATGTCTACCCCACTGGCTGACTTCATCAATCGCGCCCGCCGCCTGTTCGTCCTCACCGGCGCCGGCTGCAGCACCGACTCGGGCATTCCCGATTACCGCGATGCCGACGGCCAGTGGAAGCGCACCCCGCCGGTGAACTACCAGGATTTCATGGGTGAAGCGGCCACCCGCCAGCGCTACTGGGCGCGCAGCCTGCTCGGCTGGCCGCGCTTCGGGCAGGCCCAACCCAACGCCACCCACGCCGCCCTGGCCGCACTGGAAGCACGCGGCAAGATGGAAGTGCTGCTCACCCAGAACGTGGATTGCCTGCACCAGCGCGCTGGCAGCGCAGCCGTGATCGACCTGCACGGCCGCCTCGACCAGGTGCGCTGCATGGGCTGCGAAACCCGCAGCAACCGCAAAGCGTTCCAGCAGGCGCTGCTGGCCGCCAACCCCGGCTGGGACCGCCTCGACGCCGCCCAGGCCCCCGATGGCGACGCCGACCTCGACGGCGTGGATTTCAGCACCTTCAACGTACCCGCGTGCCCCACCTGCGGCGGCATCCTCAAGCCAGACGTCGTGTTCTTCGGCGAAAACGTACCGCGCGCCCGCGTCGATGCGGTTCACGCCCACCTGCAACAGGCCGACGCCGTCCTGGTGGTCGGCTCGTCCCTGATGGTCTATTCCGGCTACCGCTTCGTCCAGGCCGCCGCCAAGGCCGGCCTACCCGTCGCCGCCCTCAACATCGGCCGCACCCGGGCAGACGACCTCCTCACCCTGAAGGTAGAGCAGTCCTGCGCAGACGCCCTGTCATTCCTCCTGCCAGCCACCGCATCGGCCTGACCCGCGAACGCTTGCCTACGCGCCCTTTGCCCGCCCCGCAGGCATTGGCCTGGACGCCACCCCGGTAGAGCGAGGCCCTGCCTCGCTAGCCTCACCGTTCCACACATACGGTTGCCCGCAAACCCGCTTCGCGGTGCAATACCTCCCCCGTGTTTCATCTCCCCCCGAGTCGCCCGCCCGTGAGCCAGCTTTTCTCCCCCGTGTCATTCGGACCGCTGACGCTGTCCAACCGCATCGTCATCGCCCCGATGTGCCAGTACTCCTCCACCGACGGCCTGGCCAACGACTGGCACCGCCAGCACCTGGGCCAGCTTTCCCAGTCCGGCGCCGGCCTGCTCATCCTCGAAGCCACCGCCGTACTTCCCGAAGGCCGCATCAGCTACGCCGACCTGGGCCTGTGGGACGACGCCACCGAAGCCGCACTCACCTCGGTCATCGCCTCGGTCAAGCAATGGTCGCCGATGCCGCTGGGCGTGCAGCTGGCCCACGCCGGCCGCAAAGCCTCCTCGGCGCGCCCGTGGGAAGGTGGCGGCCAGCTGCCCCCGGCCGACCCCAACGGCTGGACCGCAGTCGCCCCCTCCGCACTGCCGTTCGCCGCCAACGGCCCCACGCCTGACGCGCTGGACGAAGCCGGCATCGACGCCATCGTCGAAGCCTTCGCCATCGCCGCCGGCCGCGCCGAGCGCGCCGGCCTGGACCTGATCGAACTGCACGCCGCCCACGGCTACCTGCTGCACCAGTTCCTCTCGCCGCTCAGCAACAAGCGCCAGGACCAGTACGGCGGCTCGCTCGAAAACCGCATGCGCCTGTTGGTGCGCGTGTTCGACGCCGTGCGCGGAGCCGTCTCCGACCGCATCAGCGTGGGCATGCGCATCTCGGCCAGCGACTGGGTGCCGGGCGGCTGGGACATCGAAGAGAGCACCACCCTGGCCCAGATCCTGGAGCTGTGCGGCTGCCAGTTCCTGCACGTCTCCAGCGGCGGACTCGACGCGCGCCAGCAGATTCCGGTGGAGCCGGGCTACCAGGTGCACTTCGCTGCCGCCATCAAGGCCAAGGTGAAGATGCCGGTCATCGCGGTGGGCTTGATCACCGACCCCTCGCAGGCCGAATCGATCCTTCGCCACGGCCACGCCGATGCAGTCGCACTGGCACGCGGCATCCTCTACGACCCGCGCTGGCCGTGGCACGCCGCCGCCGCCCTGGGCGATTCACTCACCCCCGCCCCGCAGTATCTGCGCTGCGAACCGCGCGAAGCCCGCGGCGTGTTCATCGCCCCGTCTGCTTGATTGAACCGGTAGCGGGCCCCCCGG
>NZ_JASCOP010000210.1:0-3891 GCF_029959395.1 Stenotrophomonas sp. PS02300 | reverse complement strand
CCACCGCCAAGAAGGCGGTCGCCAAGAAGTCCTTTGCTGCCAAGTAGGCCGTGACCAAGAAGACCGCTGCTGCCAAGAAGGTCGTGGGCAAGAAGGTCGCCACCGCCAAGAAGGCTGTCGCCAAGAAGTCGGCCACCGCCCGCAAGGTCGCTGGCAAGAAGACCGTGGCCGCCAAGAAGGTCGTGGGCAAGAAGGTTGCCACCGCCAAGAAGGCCGTCGCCCGCAAGTCGGCCGCCACCAAGAAGGCCGTGACCAAGAAGACCGCCACCGCCCGCAAGACGGTCGGCAAGAAGGTCGCTGTCGCCAAGAAGACCGTGGCCCGCAAGTCGGCCGCCACCAAGAAGGCTGTCGCCAAGAAGACCGCCGTTGCCCGCAAGTCGGTCGCCCGCAAGGCTGCACCGGCCAAGCGCGCCGCCAAGACCGTGGCCCGCAAGGCCCCGGCCAAGCGCGCCCGCAAGTAAGCAGGTAATGCACGGCGCCCGCCCCCGGGCGGGCGCCGTGAACACCGAGGAAACGCACCATGGCTGTCAGGATCGATCAGAAGATCACCGGGTATGCCGTCGTCACCCCCGAGGAGACGCGCCAGGCAGCGCCTGCCGCCGCCCCGCTCCCGGACGCCGCCAACGACATCGTGCAGATGCACGAGCGCATCGAGCGCCCTGACGTCCTGGTCGGCAACACCTACAAGATCAAATCGCCGATGGTGGAGCACGCCTTCTACGTGACCATCAACGACATCGTGCTCAACCCGGGCACCGAACACGAGCTGCGCCGGCCCTTCGAGGTGTTCATCAACTCCAAGTCGATGGAGCACTTCCAGTGGATCGTAGCGCTCACCCGGATCATGTCCGCCGTGTTCCGCAAGGGCGGGGACGTGACCTTCCTGGTCGAGGAAATGAAGGCCGTGTTCGACCCGCGCGGCGGCTACTACAAGATCGGCGGCGCCTACATGCCCTCGCTGGTGGCCGAACTGGGCAGCATCGTCGAACACCACCTCAAGTCGATCGGCCTGCTGCACGACCCGGAGATGAGCGCCGCGCAACGCGCGCTGATCGCCGAAAAGCGCCGCGAGTATGAAGCGCGGGAGAGCGAAGACCTGGCCATCACCGGCGACGGCGCCAGCTTCCCGCCCAGCGCCAGCATGTGCGAGAAGTGCTTCACCAAGGCACAGGTGTTCATGGACGGCTGCGCCACCTGCCTGAACTGCGGGTACTCCAAGTGCGGGTGAGCTGACTGCGATGCGCAACCTGGATTTCAGCTCCTGGCAGGCCATGCTCTCGACCCTGGTCGGGTTGGCGGTCATCACCCTGATCGGCGTGGGCATCCGCCTGGTGTTCATGCAGACCCTGCAGCAGCGCCGCGAGCGCGAGAACCGCCAGATCAACGAGCGGCTGCGCACCCTGATTGCCGCCTACAAGACGCTGGGTGGGTCGTTTACCGGCGCGCTGCATGTCGACCCGCGGCACCTGCGTGACCTGCGCCAGGCACCCGGCGAGGGCGACGAGACGTTGAACCTGCCACTCAGCACCGGCAGCGACCGTGCACGCCGGATCCGCGATGCGGTGGAAGCGGCGCTCTCGGACATCGTGCTGCTGGGCACCGACGACCAGGTGCGGCTGGCCGCGCATGCGGCCAACGAACTGGCCGCAGGCCGTGCGGTGCCTACCGCCGAACTGGTGGTATCGCTGCGCGACTTCATCCGCGAGGCGCTGGACCTGGCGCCCATTCCTGCCAGCGTTGCGATTCCGCGCCAAGGCCCGGCCCGGCCTGCGGCCGGTGGTGCCCGGGGCAAGGCCGATGCCGGCGACCGCGCTGGAGGGAAGGGCGGCGGTGGCGGTGGCATGGGCGGAATGGGCGGTGGTGGCGCCGGGATGGGCATGGGCCATGGCCAGGACGACGACAGCAGCCACGCGCGCTGAGCGGGGCGGTGGCTGCCCGGGCCGTCGATTCGACCGCTACATCGCCTGCTACTTCTTGAGTTCCACGATCGGTACGAAGCCGCCATAGATCATCCGCTTGCCGTCGAACGGCATGGGATTGTTGGCCGGATCCATGCGCGGGTCTTTCATCATTTTCTCCATCCCCGCATCGCGGGTGGCCTTGTCCGGCCATTCGATCCAGGAGAACACCACCGTTTCATCGTCCTTGGCTTCAACGGAGCGGAAGAAGTCGGTCTGCTTGCCGTGGGTGACGTCATCACCCCAGCATTCCACCACGCGCAGCGCGCCGAATTCCATGAACACCGAATCGCCTTCGTTGGCGTGTTTGATGAACTTGTCTTTGTTGGCGGTGGGTACGGCCAATACGAAACCGTCGATATAGGACATCTGCAGCCTCCGGTAACCGGTGCACCACGGCGGGCACCTTCAAGGAATACGACGCGTGGGGGTGCGGGAAATCGACAGTGCCTGTGCCACGTGATTCAGGCGGTGATGATTCCGTTAATCCAGCGTATCTGTCCAGATAATCAAAGAGTTAAGTCACTGGTTCGCCGCGCTGCAGCGTGATAAGGGTAAGAAAACCCTTAACGACGGTGAGGAACATCCTGATATTCGCGCGCCGCATTCCGCCTCACTATTCAAGCGCCGGGCAGCAGGCCACCCCAAGGGCCCTGCGGTTTGATGCCAGAGCTGCGTCAGCCGGTGCAATACGGAAGATGGACGCGTTAGCCGACTACTCCCCAAGAGCGGCTTCCCCAGCACGTGACGCCCTGCAAGGGTATCGTCGTGACCGGATTCCCTTCGCCCTGCCGAACCATTTCGGCGTAAGTCCAGCGGCGACCTCTCGATCACTCCCAATCCACCAGATCCCGCGCGTTGTAAACGCGAGGTTCATCGTGCGCCGCGAACACACACAGAACACCTGAAAAATGCAGCGCGCACGCGTATGACACGACGCGTCTGAATGGATGCCAAAAATTCGCGTAGTTGAAAGCGGCTCACTTCAGGGCGCGTTGTGTCGAATAACGGAGAATTTACATTCCCGATGCAGAAGCCGCTTGCGCCACTGCACGTACGTAGAACAGAAAAGGTGTACCCCCATGAAGACTTCCCTGATTGCCCTGGCGCTCGCCGCCGCTCTGCCGTTCGGCGCTTCGGCTGCTGAAGGCCTGTCCTACAACTACGCCGAAGGCGACTACGTCAAGACCGATGCCGATGGTGGCAAGGCCGATGGTTGGGGTGTGAAGGGTTCGTACGGCTTCCTGCCGAACTTCCACGCGTTCGGCGAGTACAACCAGCAGAAGACCGACATCGGCAACTTCAAGGTTGACCAGTGGCGCGTCGGCGTGGGCTTCAACCACGAAATCGCCACCAGCACCGACTTCGTGGGCCGCGTTGCCTACAACAAGTTCGACCCGAAGGAAGGCCTGGATTTCAACGGCTACAGCGCTGAAGCCGGTATCCGCACCGCGTTCGGCCAGCACGCCGAAGTCTACGCAATGGCCGGTTACGAGGATTACAGCAAGAAGCACGGCATCAATCCGGATGGCCAGTTCTACGGCCGCCTGGGTGGCCAGGTGAAGTTGAACCAGAACTGGGGCATCAACGGCGATATCAAGATGGATCGCCACGGTGACAAGGAATGGTCGGTCGGCCCGCGCTTCAGCTGGTAAGCGGCGCCTGATCGCTTCGCTACGCGCGGTATCGGCGTAGCGGCAAGGGCCCGGCACATTGCCGGGCTTTTTTTATGCGCGCGTAGGGCGTACCGACCAACGGTCGGTACCTACCACCGGCGCGCACATACCGTCCGCGTGCACGTACCGCCGGCGTGCGCGTACCGTCGGAATGGACGTGCCACCCGAGGTGCGCGGTAGGGGGCCCCCCGGGGGGGGGGCGCGCCCCCCCGGGCGAAATGGTCCGCGTACGGGGGACCCCCCGCCCCCCCCCCAAC